>SKID01000249.1 GCA_007116605.1 Tissierellia bacterium | reverse complement strand
ATAATGCGCGATTCGAATACGGGTTTTATCCTTTTTTACTCAGTGAATCAAATGGAAGAAAAGGATCACATAATGCGAGACTCGTCAGCAGTACTTCTGGGTTCAGATGTCGTTAAGACGGCAACTGAACCGTAGAGACCGTTATCCAGTGACTCTACAGGGCTATCCTCCCACTTGAACAAGTGAAATCTAGCCCTGTGAGTCATCGAATAATCGGTTATCACTGTTAGTCATGGACCAAATATGATATAATAAGTTAAATAAATATAGAGGAGGACTGCGAATGAATCACATTTCAATGAAAGATATCTATGAACTGATTAATGTCAAGTCATCTCCATGTGTTTCCATCTATCTACCTACAGAAAAGGCAGGAAAGGAAGTCATGCAAGGAAAGATTCTCTTGAAGAATTTGCTAAAAGAAGGGGAGTCTCAATTGTTAACACCCTCTATGGACGAGTCATCTATTAACAAAATGTTAAAACCCGCTTATGATTTTGTAGATGATACCATGTTCTGGCAAAACTGTGAGCATGGATTGGCTTTGTTTATTACTCCTGAAAACTTTACTTATTACAAGGTGCCAACTACATTTGAACCCCATATCACTATTAGCGATGATTTTCAGATCATTCCTATATTGCAATTAGCCACCATGAATCAAGACTATTACATCTTGTCTCTTAGTCAAAAAAAGGTGCGCTTATTTCAATGTAATCCTTTTGAAATGGAAGAAATTAATTTAGAAAATATTCCTACATCATTAGATGAGGCACTTCAGCTAGATACTCCAGAGCGACAGCTTCAATCTCATCCTGGAACAGCCAGCGCTTCACAGTCTGTTTTCCATGGACATGGTGGTGGAGAAGAAGACAATAAAAGTCTTATCACTCGTTTCATGCAAAAGCTAAGTGACGCTATTTTAACTGCCATGCCTTACAAGGATATTCCAATGATTACAGTGGGTGTAGAATATATCAATGCAATTTACAAAGAAACTAATAAGTATCCCCACTTAATTGATAAAACTATAGAAGGTAGCCCCGAAAGCTTTAAAGAGAAAGATTTAAAAGTTGCGGGTGATAAAATCATGTCTGAGGAGAATAAAAAGCTGGTCAATAAATTACATAGTCAATATGATCAAATCAAAGCCAGAGGAAATGGAACTGAGATTCTGTCAGATATCGTTGCTGCTTCTTATCAAGGAAGAGTCAACGACCTAGTGGTTGCTTCTGATGCCGTTCAATGGGGTCTGTTTGACGAAGAAAAACAATTAACTCACATTTATGATGCCAAGAGTCCAAATGCTAAAAATTTAGTCAATATGTCTGCTATCAAAACGCTAGAAAATAATGGAAAAGTCTATGTCTTTCCATCTCATCAAATCCCAGGACAGCATAAGCATTTTGCCTTATTTAGATATTAAAATTCCATAAACACTTGCAAGATAAGATCTCTTGTACTTGTTTAAATAACTAGCTTTCAATAAATCAAAAAGATTCTTTGTTTTTAGACAAAGAATCTTTTTTTGCTTTTATGGGAACCGTTATTATATTGTTCCGTCAAAAACAGTAGGAGGTGTCTTATGAAATTAAAATTATTATTAGTATTGTTCATCTTAGTTTTTGCATTGACAGCTTGTTCTACAAATGACTCTGATAGCCCACCTGCTACAGATACAGATCAAGAAAACACAGATCCCATTAACCCAGGGAATGAAGATCCCGCTGATGATCATGAAGAACCCGATGATTCTGATGATGACACTATGCATATATTACCTATGCCATCTGATGATGACGAGGATGCCGTCAGCATTATGCCTGTACCTTCAGATGATGAGGAAGATGCTGTTAGCATTATGCCTGTTGACGAGAACCACGAGTCTAAAAAAGGCATTTATACAGGTCGCATTGATACAAGATCCATTGAGTTTCTATCAGATGGAGAATATCATGTCCTAGTCCTATTTATGGATGACGAAGAAAGATTTGGTAACTTTGAATCCATGACCGCCATGGAAATTTTCTTTGAAACAAATAACATAGGAGAAAACACTGTTGTTAAAATGGTTAAAGCCCCAGATCCCGGCACACCTGAATCTATAGGCAAGGAATCTTCCGGTTCTTTTATCACCTATATAGGTGATGATAAAATGGAAGTCAAGGTCAATGATAATTATAAACTCTTTTGGATTGCTAAAGAATTATTAGACACAACAGAAGCAGATTTAACAATTAATACTGTGATTGATTTTTCTTACTTCACTGATGAATATGGTCGAAATGTCATCACAGGATATAGTGTAGAATAAGTGATAGCCCTTGATAAATTTCAAGGGCTCTTATATTGATTCACAACTTTCACACTCTAGTATAATATTTTGAACACCATGTATCCATAAGTAAATTAGTAAACTCTCAGTTGGAAAAAATGATTTAGAATGTTGAGCCTCAAAATCTTATTGATTAAAAATTGCTTTTAACTCAACAAATTCTTCAAACCCATAAAGACCACCTTCTCGTCCAATGCCTGATTGTTTGTAGCCACCAAATGGCGCTAATGGATCCCATTTCCCATTATTTATGTAAATATTTCCTGTTCTAACTTCATGTGCTAACGCTTCAGCTTCTTCTTTAGGACCAAAAACGGCACCGGATAAGCCATATATACTATCGTTAGCTATCATTATTCCCTCTTCAATAGTATCATACGGAATAACACATAGAACCGGGCCAAAGATTTCTTCTTGTGCAATACACATATTATTTTTTACATCACTAAAAACCACTGGT
>SKID01000208.1 GCA_007116605.1 Tissierellia bacterium | reverse complement strand
TTAGATATCTAGCGGGTATAATTACGTCTGTATCAATATTATCTCCATATTTAAAAACGGTGCCCTTGACTATCATTATTATTCTCCTCTTTAATTTTCATTTAGTTTTACATCGTTAAGTTGAATTATGGACGAGGATCAGTAATAAAACCGGTTAAAGCAGATGCCGCCGCAACTGCAGGTGAAGCTAAGTATATTTCTGAAGTGACATGTCCCATTCTCCCAACAAAATTACGATTTGTTGTCGTCACAGCCCTCTCTCCTGCTCCTAATATTCCCATGTGACCTCCTAAGCATGGTCCACAAGTTGGTGTGCTAAAAATAGCCCCTGACTCTATAAAAATCTCCGCCCATCCATTGCGTATACATTGTAAAGATATTTCTTGTGTAGCAGGGATAATAATCGTCCTTACATGAGGACTCACTTTTTTTCCCTTTAAAATCTCTGCTGCAATACGCATATCTTCTATTCGACCATTAGTACAAGAACCAATCACCACTTGATCAATTTTAATTGTATCCATTAAATCAATGGTTCTTGTGTTGGATGGCAAATGGGGTAATGCTATTGTCGGCTTAAGTTTATTCAAGTCAATGTGAATGCTTGTCTGATATTTTGCATCTTTATCTGCTTCATACACAGTCCATCTTTTTGAAGTTCTATCTTGCATATAATCTATTGTTTTCTCATCAACTGGGAAAATACCATTTTTAGCACCTGCTTCAATGGCCATATTGGCTATGGTAAAACGGTCATCCATGGATAATGATGCCACCCCTTCACCAACAAATTCTAATGATTGATACAATGCACCATCTACCCCAATTTCTCCTATTAAATGTAAAATAATGTCTTTCCCTCCCACATAAGGGTTGCATTTTCCAGTCAATTCTACTTTTATAGCATCTGGTACTTTAATCCATGCTTTTCCTATTGCCATACCTGCTGCCATATCTGTGCTACCTACGCCTGTTGAAAATGCTCCTAAGGCGCCATAGGTACAAGTGTGTGAGTCTGCCCCAATAATCGTTTCTCCAGCTGCAACAATGCCTTTTTCAGGTAATAAGGCATGCTCAATTCCCATTTGACCCACATCATAAAAGTGTTTGATTTCTTGTTCACCAGAAAATGTTCGACAAGCACGACATTGTTCAGCTGATTGGATATCTTTATTAGGTGTGAAATGATCCAATACAATGCTTACTTTATGGGGATCAAATACTTTCTTTGCACCCATTTTATAGAATTCTTTAATGGCTACAGGAGTGGTAATGTCATTCCCTAATACCATGTCTAAGGATATTTCAATAAACTCTCCTGCTTTAACTGATGATTTTCCTGCATGGGCTGCTAAAATCTTTTGTGTCATGGTCATTCCCATTAGACGGCCTCCTTGTTTTGTTCTTCGTGATAAATCATTTTATTAACAGCATTGACATAAGCCTTAACACTTGCTTCAATTACATCGGTAGATAATCCTCTTCCAATATATACATGACCGTTTTCTCTTAGTTTGACAGTGGCGTCACCTAATGCATCTTCCCCTTCTGTAATAGAATTCAATGAATAGTCTTCAAGTTTTAACTTTTTACCGACCATTTTTTCTATTGCTTTAAAAGAAGCATCAATAGGGCCATCACCTGATGCCACTTCTTCTACCGTCTGTCCTTTAATGGTTAATTGAACAGAAGCCGTTGAAGTGATTGTATTTCCACTGTTAATCACAAATCGCACTAACTCTAATTCTCTAGGGACATCAATTTTTTGTCGTGCTACAATCGCATCAATATCTCGATCATACACTTCTTTCTTTTTATCCGCTATCTCTTTAAACTTCACAAAAGCTTTATCTAGTTCTTCTGGAGTTAATTGATAACCCATAGTCTTTAATTTGTCAATAAAAGCATGTCTGCCTGAATGTTTCCCTAATACAATTTTGTTTTCTGTTAAACCTACTGATTCTGGCGTCATAATCTCGTAGGTTTCTTTATTATTTAATACCCCATGTTGATGAATACCCGATTCATGAGCAAAAGCATTTGCCCCTACAATTGCTTTATTGGGTTGAACTTTAACACCTGTAATCCTAGTGAGTAATTCACTCGTTCTTGCAATTTGGGTTGTTTCCACATTAAAATGATAGGGATATCTATCTTTTCGTGTATTAACAGCCATTACAATTTCTTCTAAAGCTGCATTCCCAGCTCTTTCACCTATTCCATTAATCGTACATTCTATTTGAGTCGCTCCAGCTCGGATAGCTGCCAATGAATTAGCCACCCCTAAACCTAAGTCATTATGACAATGCACTGATATTGCTACCTTGTCTAGTGCAGGACATAAGTTTCTTAACTTCATAAGAAATTCATAATATTCATCCGGTGTGGTATATCCTACCGTATCTGGAATGTTTACCGTTGTAGCCCCTGCTCGAATAACTCTTGTAAATATTTTTGCTAAAAATTCTGGCTCACTTCTTGTTGCATCTTCAGCTGAAAACTCTATATTGCTTAAATATTTTTTTGCATATTTGACCATTTCTTCTGCTCGATCCATGACCTGATCCTGAGACATCTTTAATTTGTAAGTCATGTGAATCGGAGATGTGGCAATAAAAGTATGAATTCTAGGACTTACCGCTTCTTTTACAGCTTCATATGCTTTATCAATATCACCTTTATCTGCTCTGGATAAACTGGTCACTGTTGAATTTTGAATCACGGATGCAATTTCTTTTATTGCATTTAAATCGCCTGGAGATGCTGCCGCAAACCCAGCTTCAATAATATCCACTT
>SKID01000295.1 GCA_007116605.1 Tissierellia bacterium | reverse complement strand
TACAGGCACAGGAAAAGAACTTTTTGTGCAGTCTATTCATAATGCCAGTAAAAGAAAAGATGCTCCCTTTATTGCTCAGAATTGTGCCGCTTTACCTGCTAACTTACTAGAAAGTATCTTATTTGGGTCGGTCAAAGGTAGCTTTACTGGGGCCGAAAATAGACCTGGTTTATTTGAGCTAGCCAACGGGGGTACTTTATTCTTAGATGAGATTAACTCAATGCCCCTTGATCTTCAAGCTAAACTACTACGAGCATTACAAAACCATAATATTAGGCGCGTTGGTGCCTCCAATACCATCGATGTGGATGTTCGCGTCATTGCCGCTTTCAATACAACCATTGATGAATTGCTACAATCTGGCAACTTGCGCAAAGACTTGTTTTATCGTTTAAACGTGATTTCTATGATTGTTCCTGAGTTAAAAGATCGAAGAGAAGATATTCCACTTTTGGTCAAGCATTTTATAGACTATTATAATCAAAAAAAAGGTAAATTCATTCAAGATCTATCTGATCATGTCCTGTCCATTTTCCTCAATTATGAATGGCCCGGCAATGTCCGAGAGCTACAACATACTATTGAAGGCATTGCTAGTCTTTATGACATTGCCATCATTAGAGAAGAACATCTGCCTTTTCAATTTAAAATGCATGAAAAACAACAAAATCACCTAGATTTAGGTCATCATGAATCTCTTACAGAGTGTCTAGAAATCACTGAGCGTAAAATGATTCAGAAAGCTTTAGAGAAAAGTAATGGGAATATTTCCCAAGCTTCTACAAGGCTAGGCATTCCCCGTCAAACACTACAATATAAAATTAAAAAGCTAGGTTTAATTTAACCCTAGCTTTTCTTCTTAAGCTTGCTTATATATTTCAGCCTATAGTTCAAAGCGGCCTTTATTGTACACTCTTTTTCCTTTTCTTGACCCAATACACAACCAATACAATCAAGCCAATACCTACAATGGGAGGACCAAAAATTGCTACCATAAAAATGTGACCATAGGCTAATTTGAATAGTGTTGTAACCGGTAATAAAGTCAACAATAATAACACAAATAACAACTTACTTTTCTTGCGCATGAATAGGGCTGCCACAAGAATTCCTATCCACATAATTGCAATCACAGTGTTGTGATGGCTTCTGTTGTTCGTTCTCAGAAAAAGACCTTCTTTAGAAACATAATTAAAAACCCATTCTGTTTTTGGAATTTCATTAAGTGTTGCCCCAAAATAACCTGCTCCCTTTGTCTCCAAAGGTAAATTTGAGTAGACTGCAAAACGATCATTCGGAAACTGCATGCTTAAATGTACTTTTGTATCTCCTTCCCAATGAACAGCAGGTGACAAATAATACAGTTGGGAATAGACCCGATTAATCACATCTTGATCATAGTAATAATATCCTCCATCAGAAATATAGGACAATTCTAGCTCTCCTATTTCTCCAAGAGCTAATGGCAAATCAAACTGAAATCCTTGAGTCGACCACCTTCCATTATCGTACCAATGGCTAAAATCATAAGCTAATTCTCGGTTATTAACCGGTTCAATGTTCACCGATTGTTGTGTGATTTTTGCTTCCCAATCTTCTGGAATATCTGATGCCTCTGTCACCATAAAAACTTTAATGGGTTCTCCATTAAATGTCAACTGAATATCTTCTAAAGACAAGTACGGCGCAAGGAAAAGGAGTGTGATGGACTCTTCTGCATTGTCCACATTTTTGAGCTTATAAATGACTTCCACTTCTGCTCTTTGATAATCATTAGATTTTATATTAAAATGAATCCATTCTTCCATCAAAGAAATGCCTGTATCCTCACTAAACACTAGCTTATTGTCTGTTGGTCTTTGATAGGGTGCGCCAGCATTTGCCCATGCAAATCCAGTCATTGCAAAAATTAAAACGATTAGTAAAAAAATTGTCACATTTCTTTTCATTTTGCCACCTTCTTATTATTCATAGTGATATTTTAAGTAATCTGACTATAAAAGTCAACACAATGAAGATTGAATGAATGATGAGCATAACTCTCCCATCAATAGGGCTCATGCAATTAAATGGGGTTGATACGCTCCATTAATTTCAAAAACAATCTTTACATTGATGCAACGAAAAATAGCGACTGATACGGGTCGCTATTTTTCTTAATTTAGGGGGGGATTATATCTTTTGGTTAGGGATTACTCTTTCTCAACATAAATCGCTAAATCAGGGCACATTTTTTCACACAATTTGCACTGAATACAGTCCTCAGGTCTCACAACAGAAGAATAATTAAATCCTCTTTTATTGACATCTGCTGCCATTTCAAGGACATTTTTGGGGCAATAATGGACACAAATCTCGCATCCTTTGCAGATTTCTTGATCAATATACACAGCCATCATATCACATCCTTAATTCTTTAATTAGGGCAATAATCTCTTGGGGAGTGGTGGCCATTTTAGCCCCTGCCGCTGTCAATAAAGCAGCTTTGGATTCTGCCGTTCCTTTTGAGCCTTCAATAATGGCTCCTGCATGACCTAAAGACTTACCTTCAGGTGCAGCTCTTCCCACAATCATGGCAATCACTGGCTTAGTCACATGGGCTTTAATATAAGCAGCTGCTTCATCTTCCATGCTTCCACCAATTTCACCTAGTAAGACAATGATTTTGGTTTCATCATCTTGTTGAAACAGTTCTACCGCATCTTTTTGTGTAAAGCCCCAAATGGGACCGCCACCCACACCCACTACAGTGGTTTGACCGATACCCGCTTCTGTTAGGTTTTTGCCTACCTCGTAAGATAATGCCCCACTTTTTGAGACGATACCTACTTCTCCTTTGGTATACATACGACCTGGATGGGCCCCAATTTTAGCTTCTCCTGGGGAGATGAGTCCTGCTGTCCCTGGTCCTAATACTCGGGTGCCTTTGAGTCTACCGTATTGAATGATTTCTAAGACATCATTTTCTGGAATGCCTTCTGTGGTTAATACCAGTAAAGGAATCTTGTGGTCAATAATTTCAAAACAAGCGTCTTTGGCAAAGGGAGGTGGGACAAAGCTAATGGCGGCATTGATGTCATGGGAAGCTACGGCTTCTTTGACATAATTGTATACGGGAACCCCTTGTACGCTAGTGCCTCCTTTACCAGGTGTTACACCGGCTACCACTTGCGTGCCATAAGCGAGCATGTTTTCTGTTTGAAGTCTTCCGGAACGTCCAGTAATGCCTTGGACCAAGACTTTTGTATCTTTGTTAATGAGAATGGTCATGGGGTTACCTCCTGGATGTTTTTCACCGCGTGTATGACTGCTTCTGGTAATTGATCATAGGTGGGAATATTGACTGCTTGCATCTTTTCTTTGCCCACTTCTTCTAGGGTGCCACACATACGGATGGATAAGGGCACATGAAAGCCATATTCTTCTTGGTAACGAATAATCCCATCGGCCATTTCGTCCATCCGATTAAAGCCTCCAATTAAAACGATGAGTACGCTTTTGACATTGGGGTTTGCCATGACTTTTTTAAGGGCATCATACATGACTTGGGCATTGGTGATGCCGCCTAGTTCGCAAAAGTTGGCTGCTTGTGCACCGGCATCTTTAATCAGGTCTAGGGTCAGCATCCCGGTACCTGCCCCATCTGAGATGAGTCCCACATTCCCGTCTAGTTCTACATAGGTAATGGTATCTTTGTGGCCACTTTCTCTAGTGCCTGTGATTTTTCCAGCTTCATCTCGTAGTTGATTAAATAAGGCTTCTTGTCTAAATTCAGCATGATCGTCTAAGACCACTTTGGCGTCTAAAGCCAACAAGCCTTTTTCTGTCACCGCTAAGGGGTTAATTTCTGCTAAGGTGGCATCGTAGGTTTTGTAGACTCGGTATAGGTTTAATATCAGTTGACTGAGTTCTTCTTCTTTGTCATAGCCTAGAAATTCTGCTGCATATTTGAGTTGATAGGCTTTGATGCCTGTCACAGGGTCAATGGGCAAGGTACAGATTTTCTCAGGCGTGTGTTCTGCTACGGCCTCAATGTCTACCCCTCCTTCTGGACTGAGCACGAGGATAGGTTGGGCATCACTGCCTTTGTAAGTGATGGCCACATAGTATTCGTCTTTGATGTGGATGGCTTCTTCTGCTAGTAATAAGTTGACGGCTTCTCCATGGATGTTTAAGTCCATGATGTGATTGACTAAGGCCATGATGTCACTTTTGCCATCCCATAGTTTGATGCCCCCTGCTTTGCCTCTGCCTCCTGTTAACACTTGGGCTTTTAAGGCACAGGCTTTTTCTAGTCTTTTGGCGTCTTCTTTTTGCCAAATGAGTTGGCCTTTGGGAATGGGAATGCCCATGGTTTGATAGAGTTGTTTGCCTTGAAATTCGTATAAGTTCATCTATCTGTCTCCTTTAGCTTTCTTTTTTGGCATAGGCAATGCCTTCGTGTATGGCTTTGATATTCAAATTAATATATTTTTCCGGGACGCTTTCTTTGACCACTTCTATGAGATCTTCTTTGCTAAACAGGTTAAATCGTTGTTGCATATAGCCTAGTAAAATCATATTGGCTACTAATCGATTCCCTAAGGTCACAGCCATTTCTGTTGCCGGGACTTCTATGGTTCTGTCTTCGTATCCAGCAGGGACTTTTACTAGCTTAGGGTCGATGATTAATGTGCCTTCTTCTTTGAGTGTGGGTAAGTATTTGTCTAAGGCCGATTGGAATAAAGCAATCAGGATGTCTTTTTGTTCGGATGAAGTGGCATTGATGGGGTTATCTGAGATAATGAGCTCTGCTTGACATTGACCCCCTCTGGCTTCTGATCCGTAGGATTGGGTTTGTACGGCATAGCGATTGCCTTTGGTCACTACGGTGGTGCCTAGTACTACGGCTGTGAGGATGATTCCTTGTCCTCCAAATCCACATAGTCCAATATTGTAGGGTTTCATTGGCATGCCTCCTTGTAGACACTGCTGCCAGTATAGACTGGTTTGTCTTCTTTGATGAATTCTCCGATGATGAATTTGCCTTTTTGCTCTTGTGCTGTGAGTTTGTCGGCTTGGGTCTTTGTGAGGGTTAAGTCTTTGATCCAATCTAGTAATACTTGGGGATTGCCACTGTCTAATGCGTATCTTCCAAAGTGGGTAGGACATTGGGAGATGATTTCTATGAGTGAGAATCCTTTGTGTTTCATGGCGTCTTTGATGCCTTTGATGACTTGGTTTGGACGATCGGTTGTCCAACGGCTCACATAGGTGGCTCCTGCTGCTATGGCTAGTTTGCAGATATCAAAGTCTGGCTCTTTGTTGCCATAGGGGGCGGTCATGGTTTTTAATTCGCTTGGGGTTGATGGGGCTACTTGTCCTCCTGTCATGGCAAAGTTAAGATTGTTAACGAGGATGACTGTGACGTCTAGGTTTCTTCTAGCGGCATGAATGAAATGATTGCCACCTATGGAGGCCAGATCTCCGTCTCCTGCGAAAATGACAATGGGGATTTCTGGCTTGTGTAGCTTAATGCCGGTTGCCCATGCTAATGTTCTCCCATGGACCCCATGGAGGGTGTCTGTCTTAAGATATACGGGGATTCTTGCGGTGCATCCCACACCTCCGATGGTGACCATCTCATCCAGGTTGATGTTTTCTTCGTCTACGGCTCTTAGAAAGTAGTTGAGTACTTGTCCACAGCCACAGCCTGGACAGAAAAAGTGGGGCAATTTATCGTCTCGGATGTGTTTTCTTTGGGGGTTTTGTTTGATCATTTCCATACCTCCTTGATGGCCTGGTAGATTTCTTCTTTGGTATGGCCTGAGCCTTTGTTTTTGGTCACATAGTGGACGGGACATCTGCCACCACTGACTCTTTCGATTTCTCTTGAGTATTTGCCTATGTTCATTTCTACGGATAAAATGGCACTGACTTGACTGGCCACTTCTTTGATTTGTTTTTCTGCTACTGGCCACACGGTGACGAGTTTTAGTAGTCCTACTTTGATCCCCCCAGCTCTTGCCATTTCTACCGCGTCTAAGGCAGGTCTGACTTCGCTACCATAGGCGATTACGGCTAGACTGGCATCGGACATATGGTAGGATTGGGTTTCACATATCTGGTCTTTGTTTTCGGATATTTTCCCGGTAATTCTCTGGTAGAGTTTGTCAAATACTTCTGGATCCCAATCAATGCCTCCTCTTTCGTCGTGGGGATTAATGGAGTACAGATTGTGATAGCCTTTGCCTAATGGCGCAAAATCTGGCGCTTGGTTGGGGTTTGCTTTGTAAGTCATGTACTCCCCTGGCTTTTGATGGGTGTATCTTCTGTTAAGTATTTTTAAGTCTTTGGGGTCGGGTATTTCTAATCGTTCTCGCATCAAGGCGATGGTGGTTTCTGACATGACGATGACTGGGTTTCGAAAGGTTTCTGCTAGATTGAATGCCTTAACTGTATAATCAAATAGTTCTTGCACGGATGAGGGGGCTAAACAGATGGTTTCGTAATCCCCACTGGCTCCCCATCTCATTTGCATCACGTCTGCTTGGGAGGCGAAGTTTTCTCCACGACACCTTTGCACGTCTACGATGACGCAGGGGGCTTCTATGGCTGAGGCATATCCTATGCCTTCTTGTTTGTAGTTGAATCCTGCACTGGCTGTGGCTGTCATGGCTTTGGCTCCTGCTAGGGACGCTCCTGCTACTGCAAATATGGAGGCCAACTCGTCTTCTCCTTGCATAAATGCACCGCCTACTGCTGGCAGTCTTTTGGACATGCCTTCTGATATCTCATTGGCTGGGGTGATTGGGTAGCCTGCAAAAAAATCACACCCTGCTGCTATGGCGCCTTCTACTGTGGCATAGTTGCCTGCCATAAAATGTACGCCGCTTTGTACCCTTTCTTGGTACGCTTTTTTTTCACTCATTTGGGGCTCCTTCCTCTGCTTTCTCTTTAAAAAGGCATATAAAGTCTTGCGACTTTATATGGCTTTTTAGGGGGATTATGAAAATTGAAAAGATTTACCTAACTATGGGACAACAAACCTAAGCTAACCGGTTTGTATCGTCTAATTTTACTTGTGGTTACTCCGTATCTGACAAATCCTTCAGCGATCATTAATGCACAGACCACACCATCTAAAACGGGTGCATTAACTTCATCAGAAACAATTTTGTCTAAACCACCATATCCTGCACAACCTAAAACAATCACTTCTGCAAGGTCTTCTTTAATGGCTCTTTTTGCTGTCTTAATAATTTTATCTTCTTCACTCAAGTAATTTTGTTCTGCACATGGGGCTTTAACAGATACACATAAATTCTCAAGATGATAACGTCGTACTAACGCTTCTTTATTTGGCACTGAATGCAAGTCTGTAGCAACAACAGAAAAGCTATGTCCTAATATTGATGCCATTTTCATTGAGGCTTCACCAATACCTACAACAACCTTTTCTGTTGCTTCTTTTAGTAAATCGAGGTTTGGGTCACTATGACAAGCGACAATAAAAGCATCGTATTCGTCTTCATGCTCTCGTACCAAATTTAACATTTCTTGTGCCACTACGGCTTGGTCTTCGTATGTTTCAATAAAAGGTGGACCCGATGGAATGTTTTTTACGATAACATTAAACCGTTCCTGACCATAGTCTTCGGCTACCTTTTGCATAATAGCGGTCATATCATGACTGCTGTTGGGATTAATAATCATGATTTTCATAGAAAAGCACCTTTCTTGTATTCCGCATTACGGTATTGTATTCCATTTTATTGTACCAGAATGTTTCCGTTTCTGCAATGCTATTTATTTACCTTTGCATTTTCATTGGATAAAACCGTCCAAATCCTTCTTGGTTTAGTATTTCATGAGGTCGATACACTTGATGCCCTCGCACAAATGTCCCTTCTAGTTTACCTTTAAACACCTGTTTATCATAAGGAGTGTGTTGATTAAGATAAAACATATCTGATGCTTTACAGACCCACTCTTTGTCTAAATCTAACACAATGAAATCTGCATCTGAACCGGGTTCCAACTGACCTTTATAGGGAAGTAATCCAAAACGTCTAGCCACATTATATGAAGTCAAGGCTACTAAATGGTTCAAAGTCATCTCTCTTTTATGAACCCCTTCTGTAAGCATGACGGGTAATAATGTTTGAATGCTCGTAACACCCTCACTAATTTTATCAAATTCTTCTATAAAGCCGAGCTTCTTTTCATAAGGGTGTGGAGAATGATCTGATCCAATGATATCAATAGTTCCATCTAATACCGACTTCCATAATTCTTCTACTAATTCCTTCGATCTGACAGGAGGATCACACTTCGCTACACCACCGATTCTAAGTAGATCTTCATCCGTTAAAGCTAAATATTGTGGGCAAGTTTCTACAGAAATATCAACACCTTGTTTTTTTGCCTGTTTAATCACTTCCGCACCCTGAGGAATACTCATATGCACAATATGACCTTTAATTCCGGGTGCAAGCTTCATTAAAAATACAAATCGTTCTATAGCTTCTAACTCTGTATAAGGCTGATGACTTTCTAAATAAGCTTCTATGCCATTTTGTCCTGCTTCCTTTAACTCATCAACATAGTCATAAATCATGGTGTCATTTTCAGCATGAACAGCCAACATGCCTCCTAATTTAGATATTTTCTTCATTCCTCTTAACAAAACATGATCATTAGACATAGGATAATTGGAGCACCGACACATAAAAGCTTTGTAAGCTTCTCCACCTAGCTGATGTAAAACAGCCAAATCATTCTCATTGCCTGGAATAAGCCCTCCCCACAATCCAAAGTCTACATGACATTGTGCTTGAGCAGCCACTTTTTTGTCCATATAAGCCTTCTCATTAGTCGTTGATGGATTTGAGAGTGGTTGTTCTAATATGGTTGTAATACCTCCTGCTGCAGCACTTCTAGAAACATGAGCAAAAGTCTCTCTTTCTGGCTCGCCATGACCCGCATGGACATGAGCATCAATCAGTCCAGGGAGGATATATTTTCCAGTGACATCTAAAACTTTTTTCCCTTGAACAGGTTCTTCGGGATCTAAAATGGATACTATTTTCTCATTGTGTATCACTAAGGTTCCTTGAATTGTTTTTTGATGGGTGACTATCCATCCGTTTTTAATGACTAAATCGTAAATCAAATATTTCCCTCCTCTTAGCTAGCACTATCCATTCAAAAATTTTTCCACTTCAAATCGATATCCCTCTGGTCCTGTAAACTGGAAGCCTTGAATATTTATTTTATGGTTTGTTTTTAAAGGTGTCATATTGGCTAAATTTTTGCTTTTTAGTATTCTATAAGTTTTCTCTACATCTTCAACTACAAAGCTAAACAATACGCCGTCTCTTATTGTGGCTTCTACTGAGCCCTTGTCTCTGTTAACGATTCCTAAATAGGCATTGGAAGCGACTTTAAAAATGGTACAATAGTCTTCTCCTTGATCCACGGCTACTTGGAGTCCCATGGTATTTTGGAAAAAGTCTCTAGCTCTTGGCAAGTCATCAAAGTACAAAAATGTCACTTGTGATGAAAAATCTAAAGCTTGTTCTTCTTGTCCTATTTGTTCTTTTTCATTATTTTCCTGTATCATTCGCCATATATCTGCATCTTGATAAGATAATAATTTGCCAAAATCATAAGCTAACTTATTTCGTTCTTCTTCTTGATATAGATTTTGAAGAATGAGATTCTCTTTTCTTTTCTTCAAGTCTAAGTATGCATCTAGATACTTTTCTTCCCTATAAAAAACTAAATTATACTTGTATTGATTTAACGTTAATGGAAACAAGTCTGTTAAAAAAGGATCATCTTCAATATAGTACTTTGTCCCTCTTTCTTGACAAATGATTTTCGCTGCTTCAACGTGCTGATCTCTCTCTCTTCTGTCATACACCGGAACACCTAATGCTAAGTTTTTAACACCACAAGCAATCACTTCATTAAAACATTCCATAACACCTACTACTCTTGCAAAACCATGTTTTTTATCTTCTTTCATTGCACACCTACCTTCAATCCTAATCTGTTATTTATTCACCTATTGTTTCTAATTATCCTCATTGTGTTAACTATATAGATGGCATCTTGTATAATGTTCACTTCCAAAATTCGTTTCTTCCGGCATCACTGTTTTACAAATAGGTTTCATATAAGGACATCTTTCATGGAAAAAGCAACCCGATGGTAAATTAACTGGACTTGGAATCTCCCCTTTAATAGGCTTAGCCGTTTCTAAATTGTCTCCTGTTATTTTTGGCACTGATGAGAGTAACGCCTGAGTATAAGGATGTTTAGGCTGATTAAATACATCCTCTTTATTGCCTCTTTCAACAATTTTTCCAAGATACATAACACCTAACTGGTTACTGATATGTTTAACGACTGATAAGTCGTGGGCAATGAATAAATAAGAAAAATGAAATTCTGATTGTAAGTCCATCATTAGGTTTAATATTTGAGCTTGTATGGATACATCTAATGCGGAAACAGGTTCATCTGCCACAATAAATTCTGGATTCACTGCCAATGCTCTGGCAATCCCTATTCTTTGCCTTTGACCACCACT
>SKID01000268.1 GCA_007116605.1 Tissierellia bacterium | reverse complement strand
TGATTTTGTGGATCCTGTAGATTTTGACCGCTTAGAATTTGATTGGATTCCAGTAAAAAAAGACGCTGATACTCCTTCGTAGAGTTTCAGCGTTTCTTTACTTAATCACATTTCACAGCTTTATATTCCTGCTTAATATTGAGATCCTTTGTTAATTAAGGAGCCCACCGTTTTCGTTACTTCGTATGGATTGGAGCTAATGTGTCTATTTTCCTGCTATGGCCAATGATTTAATTTTTAATGTGGGAGACCCAACAAAAGAGCCTGATGGTAAACCAAATTTCAAGTCATTTCCAATCATTTCAATGTCATTAAAGAGTGTTAAAATATTGCCTGAAACAGTAATTTGATTAATTGGTTTGCTTTTTTTCCCGTTTTCAATGAGATAACCATAACAGGATAATGAGAAATCTCCTGACACAGGATTTAAACCTGAATGCAAGCCTTGCAAATCAATAATCATCAACCCTTTGTCTATCGTTGCTAATATGTCGTCACAAGTATGTTGTCCCTCTTGAATATATAAGTTGGTAGGTGATATGCCAATGGAAGACTTATATGATCCTCTACTTGCATGTCCTGTGCTATTCACACCATCTTTAAGGGCCGTTTTTAAGTTATGCAAATAAGTATTAAGCACGCCATTTGTCACCAACTCAAGTTTTTTGGTTGGATATCCTTCCCCATCAAAACCTGTCGATGCTGCGCCATTAAGCCTATGGGGATCATCTACAATAGTCAACCTATCAGCGCCTATACTCTGGCCTAACTTACCCTTTAGAAGGGACAAGTTTTTTTGAACCATTTCTGCTGAAAAAATACTGGTAAAGGCCTCTAAAAGATTGGCGGCAGCTACATTTTCCAATACAACTGGATATAGTCCTGACTCTATGCTATCTGCTCCTAACATGGAGATTGCTTGATCTACTGCTTCTTTTGCAATTGCTTTAGAATCTAACTCAGAAAAATCATTGCTAATACGAAAAGCCATCCCTGTTTTTGCATCTTCATTTTCTCTAGCAATAACACCTACATAAGCATACGCCACATTAGATTTATCTTTTAAAGAAAGTCCTTTTGAGTTAAAAAGGCTAACATCACCAGCTCCTTCTCCATAAACACAGTATTGAACCGATTGGATTCTGGAGTCTAGTTTTTTTGCTTCCACTTCCATTGCTTTTGCTATTTCTATTTTTTCCGTCTCAGTGATCTCTTCTAAACCTGGATTATATGATATCACTTCTTGATAAGGTAATTTTTCTTCTAATAACAATTCTTCATCTTCTTTATCCATAATCAGGGCATTTTCAATAGCCTCTTCAACTAAAACCGGAATAGAAGACGAATCTATTTTTTCCGCATAGGAGTAACCCATTTGTTGATTATAACGTGTTCTAAATCCTACACCACCACTAACCGATAAACTAAAATTGTCTATTTCTTCAGCATAAATACTGATATTTAAAGATTTCTGATTACTAAAATAGACTTCCATATCTGTTAAACCTTTGTTTTTACCATACTCTAATACTTTATCTGCAAATTCTTGATAAGTCATTTTTACTCTCCTTCCCTTCCACCCACTGTGATTTCAGAAACTCTTAAAGTAGGTTGTCCTACATTAGCTGGAATACTGCCGCTAAGTGATCCACACATACCTTGTCCTAATAGTAGATTGTTACCTACTCTATCAATTTTATTTAATACTTGAATACCTGTACCAATTAAAGTCGCTCCACGAACTGGCTTAGTGATTTTGCCATTTTCTATTAAATAGCCTTCCATGACGGCAAAGTTGAACTCACCTGTAGCTGGATTAACGGATCCGCCTCCCATCTTTTTAGCGTACAAGCCTTTCTCTGTATCTGAAATAATCCCTTCTCGTGTCCATTGTCCATTATCAATGTATGTATTAGTCATCCTTGATGTAGGTGCAAATCGATAGGATTGGCGTCTTGTAGAACCTGTCGGTGCCATATTCATGCGACGACCATTAAATAAATCCACCATGTAATTCTTCAATATCCCTTTTTCAATCAACACATTTTTAGCTGTAGGGTTTCCTTCGTCATCTATATTTGAAGAACCCCAACCATTAATAATCGTCCCATCGTCTATAGCTGTCACATATTCTGAAGCAACTTGCTGTCCTAATTTACCTGCAAACACAGAATTGCCTTTTGCGACGGACGTGGCTTCCAATCCATGACCACATGCTTCATGGAATATGACGCCTCCAAAACCATTTTCAATCACAACTGGCATTTTCCCACTTGGACTATAATCTGCATAAAGCATTGTTTTAGCCACTCTAGAAGCTTCTTGAGCATATGCCGCCACATCTAAATTTTCTATAAACTCAAATCCTTGACCTCCACCAGGTCCAACAAAGCCTGACTGCATCTCATGTCCTTTAGAGGCCACCGCATTAATAGACAATCTTGTCCTAACGCGATTGTCTTCTTTGAACCATCCCAAACTATTTGCAATCAACACCTGTTGATTGACATCTAAATAATTGACCGTTACTTGAGAAATGTCGGGATCATAATTGAAAGCTACATCATAGGCTTTTCTCATTACATCCGCTTTTTTGATTTTGTCAACATTTTGAGGGTAAACTTGTATAGGCAGCATTTTATTATCTATGGTTGATTCCGTTAATGATATGACTTGATGTTTTCGATTTTTGCCAATAGCTGCAGCTGCTTTATAGGCGGTATCAATTAAATCCTTTTCATTAATGTTTAATCGTTTAGCAAATTCATACATTGAAAGTTTTTTCTTTAAATGGTCAAGCCAATGCTTATGTT
>SKID01000275.1 GCA_007116605.1 Tissierellia bacterium | reverse complement strand
GTCCTTTTGGTGAGTTTGATATTGAAGATGTGGATTTAGATGATGATTTGTTTGGTAATTTAGAGCCTGAAACTTCTACAGAAGCCTCTGCATCTATTGTATCTTATATCTTCATGGGTGGTATTTTTGTCAGCCTTTTCATTCTCTTATTTATTATCCCAATACGTTTTATTGTCGGAATTATTAAAGAAAAACAACTCAAACGTCATCGTCTTGATCTGCCTTTTAAAGAACAAATTGTTTTGACATATGATTATTTATTGACCTTAATGACCTTGATGGGTTATCCTGTTCTTACAGGCGAAACTCCTTCTGAGTATGCACAGCGAGTGGCTTATAAGTTTTATGATTATCATTATGGTATTGACGGAAATGAAACCATCAGCTTTGCTCAACTAACCAAGGACTATATTTCCATTAAATATGGTGATATGAATCCCCGTGACCAAGCTTTATCTGATTTTAAACAATATGAGTCTTATTTAGAGTCTAGGCTCATGAGTATTTTAGGGAAAAAGCGTTATTTTTATTTAAAATATTTCAAACAAAGTTTCTAAGACACATCATGATAAGAGGTTTCTATGAAAGTTATTGAGCTAAATCAATTGACAAAATATTATGGTCAACATAAAGGAATTGAAAATATTTCTTTTGATGTGATGCAAGGTGAAATCTTTGGGTTTATTGGACCAAATGGTGCCGGTAAGTCTACAACCATTAGAACCCTATTAGGGCTTATTTTTCCTACAAGGGGTTCCGCCAAAATTTTTGGCAAAGATATTATCCAAGAGGGACCCCAGATACGTAGCCAAATTGGATACCTGCCATCTGAAGTTTTTTACTACGATAAAATGAAAGTCATTGATTTACTTCAGTACGCTGCTTCCTTTTATAATAAGGATTGCACTGCTCGAATAAAGTCATTGTCAGAACTAATGGAACTTAATTTAAACCGTCGAATAGAAGATTTATCTTATGGCAATCGGAAAAAGGTAGGCATTGTACAAGGTCTTCTACATGAGCCTGATCTTGTTTTTTTAGATGAACCTACCAGTGGCTTAGATCCTTTGATGCAAAAAAAATTTTTCCAGTTAATTCATGAAGAAAATGCAAGAGGCGCTACAGTGTTTTTTTCTTCACATATTCTGTCTGAAGATCAACAGCTTTGTAATCGAGTGGCTATTATTAAAAGTGGTGAAATTGTAGCTTTTGAAGAAATTGAAGAATTAAGAAAAAACAATTATAAAAAAATCACACTCCAAACAGACCACCTAAATCATCATCTTTTACCCATGGAGCAAATTACTAATCTAGAAACAAAGGATCAAATGACTCGTTTCTTTTACCGAGGAGATTCTTCCCAGCTTATTAAAGGATTATCTCGTTTGGCATTAACGGATGTTTTGATTGAAGATCCCACTTTAGAAGAAATATTTATGCATTACTATGAGTAGGTGACTTATGAACAAATACATGCAAGTATTTATCTTTGAGGTAAAAAAAATCTTACCCTCCCTGTTGATATGGATCGCCTCCATCTTTGTTCTCCATCTATTTTTCATGGCTTTTTTTCCTACCTTCTCAAAAGAAGCCGCTACACTAGATCGAATTTTAGCCTTCTATCCTCCTGAGTTGTTGAAAGCTTTTGGCTTGGGAGAAGCTTCATCTTTAGCTGATCTTTTAGGTTACTATGGTTTTGTTTTTCCATTTGTTCAACTATGTTTAGGCGTTCAAAGCGCTTATTATGGGTTTCATTTGCTTTCTGTTGAGGAGCGGGAAATGACTGCTGATTTTCTTTTGTCCAAACCCGTATCACGAAAAAACATTTGGTTGAGTAAAGTGACCACAGGGTATTTTTCCATGCTTACAACTGCTTTTTTTACTTGCTTAGGTGGTCTAATCGCTCTTAAGTTTTTTAGTTCTGGTCAGTCTTATGACACTCATTTGTTTGTTCGTGCTTATCTATGGATTCCTGTTTTTCAGACGAGCTTTTTCTCTTTCGGGCTTTTCATCAGTTGCTTGCTTTCTAAGATTCGTAGTGTGTTGGGCTATACAATGGGCATTGTTTTTGCTACTTATGTGCTCAATGCCTTCCGAAGCATTATTGGTAGTCAACACATCGCTTTATTATCTCCTTTCTATCACTTAGATTTTACTTATCTTGTTCGTAACAATCAATTTAATCTTTCATTGATTTTGCCTGCAAGTTTTGTCAGCTTTATCTTGCTGTATGGGAGTTATCGACTTTTTTTAATGCGCAATATGCGAACACTATAGGAGGACACAGTGAATATCTGTTTTCATGAACTAAAAAGCCATCGCAAGTCTTGGTTCATCTGGTCACTATCTTTAATGGCATTTGCATTTCTAATGTTTACTGAGTTTGATGCCTATTTTGATAATCCTGAGCTTAATGCTGTTTTAGAAGCCTTTCCACCTGTATTGCTGGAAGCTTTTGGTATGTATGGTGCTAACCTAACCACTGTCATTGGATTCGTGAGTATCACCAGTCTGTATTTCACCCTTTCTCTGGCAATTTATAGTGTTTTGTTGGGACACCAACTAATCGCAAAAGAGGAAAAAGATAAAACCGGCGAGTTTCTTTATGCAATGCCTAAGGCTCGTTCAGTCATATTATTTCAAAAAATGTTGGCTGGCATTTTACTCAATATTGCTTTAACCCTTGTTGTCTGTGCATCGATTTTCTTTTTTTCTAGAAATTATCAACCGGACTCAACCTTTGATACCTTTGTGCTTCATATGGCTTTGTCTATGATGATTATCCAATTTCTTTATTTAGTCATTGGAATGAGTTTAGC
>SKID01000287.1 GCA_007116605.1 Tissierellia bacterium | reverse complement strand
GGTTTAAAAAAAGAAAATTTAAAGGCACACTTTGATAGCATAGAGGGTGACAATGAAAACAAGAGTTGATTTGGTTTTGGGGTTTCTAGGCAGTGGAAAGACAACCTATATAGAAAAATGGCTTGAGCAAAATAATTACAGTGGATCAATCATTCAATACGAAGTTGGCGCTAAGGTACTAACACATAGTCATAAAGACTTATCCCATGAAACATTTGATGAACAGCAAGTCCTATGGATTGTAGAAGAACATAAGCAGAAGCATCTTTTAATTGAGCTAAACGGGTGGATGGATTTGAGACAGGTGTTAGACACTTTAAATAAAAAGGCATTAAGAAAAAAGATATACATTGGAAATATTGTTTTAGTCTTATCTTGCAAACAGTTTAATACTTATTATGCCAATTTTAAAGAGATGATGGAGAATCAAATTCGTTTGTCCGATGAGATTGTTTTGACCGATGCTACAACAGAACAAGAATGGATACAAGTGCAAGATACCTTAAGGAAAGTAGATAGAAAGATTTCTGTGAAATCAATAGAGCGTAGCGTGGTAAAGCAAAAAAGCCCCTTACCTGATCGACTTGTTGTGATGAGTATTTTGGCTGTGTGTTTGTACTTAATAGTACAGGTTGCTAGAAGCTTTCAGTTAGGGTTTTTCCAAGTGGAAGGAACG
This sequence comes from Tissierellia bacterium, assembly GCA_007116605.1. Classification (GTDB taxonomy): domain Bacteria; phylum Bacillota; class Clostridia; order Tissierellales; family Dethiosulfatibacteraceae; genus 38-11. The sequence goes on along the minus strand of SKID01000287.1, from coordinate 2,153 downwards.
GTGATACATGGTTGGAGTACCATCTTTAGTAGTATCATTTTCCAAGCCTTTCCCTTTATGCTGATGGGAGTATTTGTGTCTGCTATGATGCAAGTTTGGATTAGCAAAGAGTGGTTAGTTAAAATATTTCCTGAAAAAAGACTAACAGGATACATGACCGCTTTGTTTGGTGGTTTACTATTACCTGTGTGTGAGTGTGCCATTGTTCCAGTAACAATTAGGTTAATTAAAAAGGGAGTTTCTGTACCTATCGCCATTACATTTATGTTAGCTGCACCAATCATTAATCCTATTGTGATTGCATCCACTTACTTTGCTTTTCCAGGTCAGCCCGAGTTGATTTTTATAAGATTAGGTTTTGGATTAATGATTGCTATGGCTATAGGAATCACCATCACAGTTCTTGGAGAAAAAGTTGTACTTTTAGATAATGATAAGGACTTGGATTGTGGCTGCTTATATTGTCAAATTCCATTGGATACAGAAGTAGGGTTTGGTAGAAGAATGAAAATAGTATTTCTTCATGCGGGGGATGAGTTTTTTGATGTGGGAAAATTTTTAGTCATGGGTGCAGCATTAACAGCCACAGCCCAAGCTTTTATACCAAGAAGCATATTTACAGGGATTGGTTCAAGTCACTTTTGGTCATTGTCAATTATGATGTTGACTGCTTTTGTGTTTTCTGTCTGTTCAACTTCAGATGCATTCATTGCAAGGAGTTTTGCAGAAAGGTTTTCTATGGGTTCAGTGATGGGATTTATGGTTTTTGGACCCATGCTAGATATTAAGAATATTTTGATGATGATGTCGGGTTTTCGCAAGGCTTTCATTTTGAAATTAGTTTTGGTCATCGGTGTCATATCATTTATTTTGCTCTATTTTTTGACTACTTTCTTTTTCTAAGATTTGATCACAGGAGTGTGGAATTAATGAAACATTTTTTTAAAGGATACAGTATCGATATTTTAATCAAATGGACTTTATTGATGGGATTTGCCTTTACTTTTTTATGGGCAATCGTATCAGGAGATATTGGTCTTTATGTCCACCCCAGAAACAATCCTTTTGTCATTAGTGCGGGAATTGTTTTCATTGTCATGGGATGTGTGATGTTGACAGAATCTAATATCAGAACAGGTAGAAAGATAAAATGGATTGGGTTAGTAGCATTTGCTCTGCCATTGTTGCTGATGCAATTAAACCCGAATCAATCATTGAAAGCATCGGCTTTGCCTAACAATGATGTGCAACTCTCTAGGAATGCACCCGTTGCCATTGATTTAGAACATATTGAAAGTCAGCCAGTCCCTAGTGATGTGGTAGTTTACGAAGAGTCAAAACCAGATGAAAAATTACAAATACCTTTTTTAGAAACACAGCTCATTTTAGTAGATGGAACCATTGTAATGGATGATGACAACTTTTATGCTTGGTTAAATGAACTGTATGAATCATTGGATGATTATGTGGATAAAGAAATTACTTTTACTGGATTTGTATTTCGTTTAGATGAATTTAATGAAACACAATTTGTTGGGGCAAGAATGTTAATGGTCTGTTGTGCTGCTGATATGCAACTTATTGGTCTGTTTAGTGAAATGGAAAAGGCGCATGATTTAGAGGAGGAAGGTTGGTATCACTTTAAAGGTCAAATAGAAGCGATGACCTATGGAGGAGATCGCATTCCGGGTGTGAGAATTAAAAGCTTTGAGAAGATAGATCCTCCAAGAAGGGCTTATGTGTATCCTTTTTGAAATTAACAATATCTTCGCCACTTAGTGTCTAGATACTTTGCAGAGGATAAAACCGTATCCTCTCTGCTTAGTATTTAGACCCTTTGTTTTTTAAAAATTTAAATGTAACAAAGGGTCACATAATGCGCGACTCTGATACGGAATTAATCCTCTTATTCACTGAGGCAACGGATTACATAATGCGTGACTTATCAACAGGACTCTTAGCTCAGATGTCGTGTAAAGGGCAGCTGACCTTAGAGACCGTTATCCAGGGACTCTCCAGGGCTATTCCCCCACTTGAAAAAGTGGAATCTTGCCCTGTGAGTCATCGGAGATGCATGTTTTATCCTTTAACTCACTAAAGGGAAAGGAAGCAAAGGGTCACATAATGCGCGACTCGTCGGAGATGCTTGTTTT
>SKID01000015.1 GCA_007116605.1 Tissierellia bacterium | reverse complement strand
TTATCATGTTTTAATATTAGTCAAAAATGAAGTTGGTTTAAAGAATTTATATAAATTGATTTCTTTATCACATATGAAGTATTTCTATAAAAAGCCCTTAATACCTAAATCGTTACTCAATGCATACGGAGAAGGTCTCATTTTAGGCACAGCTTGCGAGGCAGGAGAACTATATCAAGGCATTTTAAATGGTTTTTCAGATCAACAATTAATGGAGATAGCCAAAGGGTATGATTTTCTTGAAATTCAACCATTAGGTAATAATCAACATTTAGTCAAAAAAGGCTTCTTAGAGTCAGAAAATGATCTTAAAAAGATAAATAAAAAAATTGTCCAAATTGGAAAACAGCTAGACAAACCTGTGTGTGCTACAGGAGATGTCCATTTTTTAGACGAAAAAGATGGGAAAATTCGCGAGATATTGATGGCTGGTCAAGGTTATGATGATGCAGAAGATCAAGCGCCACTGTTTTATAAAACAACAGATGAAATGATGGCAGAGTTTGAGTATTTAGGAGCAGAAGACTGTCGTCAAGTGGTTATTGATAACCCTAATCGTATTGCAGATTCCATTGATCGGATAAGACCGATTCCAGAGGGTACTTTTCCGCCAATTATTGAAGGAGCCGACCAACAACTAAAAGAAATGACTTACGCTAATGCCCATGCCATGTATGGACAAGATTTGCCTGAAATTGTGGAAAGTCGCTTAAAAAGAGAACTTAACTCTATAATAAGCAATGGTTATGCTGTCATGTATATTATCTCTCATAAGTTAGTGGCAAGGTCATTAGAAGATGGTTACTTAGTAGGTTCACGTGGTTCAGTTGGGTCATCTTTTGCTGCAACCATGAGTCATATTACAGAAGTGAATCCATTGCCACCCCATTACATTTGTTCTAAATGCCAGCATAGCGAATTTATTTTGGATGGTAGTTATAGTTCAGGTGTGGATTTACCGACCAAAAAATGTCCACAATGCGGTACCGTATATACAAAAGAAGGGCATGATATTCCATTTGAAGTTTTTTTAGGCTTTGAAGGAGATAAAGAACCCGATATTGATTTGAATTTTGCTGCAGTTGAACAAATAGAAGCCATGAGGTATACAGAAGAGTTGTTTGGGGAAGGTTATGTGTTTAGAGCGGGCACCATAGGCACCCTAGCATCAAAGACTGCCTATGGATTTGTTAAAAACTTTTTTGATGATCAAGGTTTACCGATTCGAAATGCAGAAATCAATCGTTTGGTTGAATGTTGTACAGGAATTAGAAGAACTACAGGACAGCACCCAGGTGGGGTGATGATTGTTCCTAAAAACAAGGAGATTTATGATTTTACGCCCATTCAATATCCTGCAAATAAAGCGTCTTCCGGTGTCATCACAACTCACTTTGATTACCATTCTATATCTGGAAGAATTCTAAAATTAGACATTTTAGGACACGATACCCCTACGATTATCAGAATGTTAGAAGATATGACAGGATTTAGTAGTAGACATATCCAGTTAGATGATGCGGATACATTATCTTTATTTCAATCTCCAGATGTGTTAGGAGTGACTAAGGATCAGATAGGGTGTGAAACAGGGACATTAGGCATTCCTGAATTTGGAACAGGCTTTGTCAGGCAAATGTTAGTGGAAACAAAACCTAAAACATTTTCTGATCTTGTTAGGATTTCTGGATTATCCCATGGTACAGCAGTATGGATAGGGAATGCACAAGATTATATTAAATCAGGTGATGCCACAATCCAAAATGTTATTTCTACCCGAGATGATATTATGACGTATTTGATTTATCAAGGATTAGAAAAAAAACAGTCTTTTGACATCATGGAACGGGTTAGAAAAGGAAAAGGGCTACGTCCTGAAGATGTTACCGCGATGAAAGCCCATAATGTGCCTCAATGGTATATTGATTCTTGTAATAAAATCCAATATATGTTTCCAAAAGCCCATGCAGTTGCTTATGTGATGATGTCAGTAAAAATTGCTTATTACAAAGTCAATTATCCACTAGCGTTTTATGCCAGTTATTTTACGATGAAAGCTATGGATTTTGATGCAGAATTAATTTGTCAAGGTCAAAGTGTTGTCGAATCAACATTGTTAGAGATTTCTAAAAGAGAAAATAAAACACAAAAAGAAAAAAATCTTGTGATAGTTTTAGAAGTCGTACTAGAGATGTTAAAACGAGGTTATGGTTTTTTACCGGTTGATCTTAATGAGTCGGATGATAGATGCTTTAAAATCAATGCGGGTGCGTTGTTACCTCCACTCATAGGTTTGCAAGGTGTAGGTGAGAATGTAGCTGAAAATATAAAATTTGAAAGACAAAAATCACCCTTTATGTCAGTGGAAGATTTGATGAAGCGAGCAAAAGTGAACAAAACATCTATCGAAGTACTAAAACGACATGGTTGTTTAGAGGGAATGAGTCAGAGTAATCAAATATCCTTATTTAATGTTTGATAAAAATGATAACTTATGATATAATTATTCTCGAGATATGAAGTTGGCCAAGAAGAGTGGGAGTTCCCACTCTTTCTAATTGCACAAAGGAGCATTATATGGATAAAAAACAAATACTAAAGCAAATCCAGGAAATGATTGAAAATCCAATTGTTGAAATGGGTTTAGAGCTATATGATATGGAATATGTCAAAGAAAGTGGCATGGATATTTTAAGAATATATATAGAAAAAGAGGGCGGTGTTGACTTAGATGACTGTACGGAAGTTAGTCGAAAAGTCAGTGATATTCTAGATAAAGAAGATCCCATTGAAGAAACTTATTTTTTAGAAGTTTCATCTCCAGGTATTGACAGACCTTTT
>SKID01000234.1 GCA_007116605.1 Tissierellia bacterium | reverse complement strand
ATTTCTTTTAGTGTGTTATATTTACAGGACATGTAAGCTAATCAAAACAAAAAAAAGAAAATTTTCAAAAAAAAGATTGATAAAAATTAAACAATCAGATATAATGGACTTGTTTCTAAAAGCAATATCCCGAACAAGTGTTAGCATACAATGACAAAGGAGAAAATCATGTTGATTAAAGATGTTATGATGAAAAACCCCATGGTGATTCATGAAAACGATTTGATGGAAGTTGCCCTTCAAGTGATGAAAACTTATAGCGTAGACAGTTTCCCCGTTATTGATCAATCATCAAGACCAACAGGCATTCTTATGAGATCGGTTTTCGATGTTAATGAAGCAAATCTTTGGGGCAAAAAAACAAAAGAAGTCATGCGTCCTATAGATCATATGAGTATTGTCAAAGAATTTGAAGAAACAGATGTGTTGTTTAATAGACCCAAAGAATTATTTTTTGTTGTGGATGAAGTAGGGAGATTTAAAAGCATCATTCGCAAACGACATGTGATGAAAAGGTTGTATGAAAAACATCGTGTGTGTCAACAATACTTGGAGGATTTATTAGTAAGTTCTGATGTTGCTGTTTTAATGACGGGTAGATCTGGCATGATCATTAAATCAAATGCTAAGGCAGAATCTCTATTAAACGAAGGTAAATCACTCATTCAAAAAACAATCCATGATTTGCCTGATGACTTAAAGTTAGAACATCATATTGACTCTGAAGTTGGAGAGTCGCAACAAATTATTATATTAAATGATTCAAAATACAAACTTATTCAATATCCGGTAATTAGGGAAGGGCATTATCTAGGGAAAATTATCATGATCAGTGAAACCTATGACCATGATTTTATAGAAAATCAACTCTCAGTACAAAAAAGCGAGAATAGAATTCTAAAAACAATATTTGAGATCGCTTATGATGGTTTAATCGTAACGGATGCAGACGGATATGTCACAATGATATCTAATGCATATAAAAAGTTTTTAAAATTGGACAACGAAGATGTCGTAGGCAAACATGTAACTGAAGTCATTGAAAATACAAGGATGCATCTTGTTGCAAAAACGGGTGTTCCTGAAATCGGAGACCTTCAACGTATTAATGATAGTTATATCGTTGCTTCAAGAATTCCAGTGCTAGAAGATGGTAAAGTGACCCATGTTGTTGGAAAGGTGATGTTCCGAAATATTGGTGAGCTAGATGACTTATATACTAAAATTAACAAAATCGAGGAACAATTAGAAAATTACAAAAACGAACTAACTCAAGCTAATCGTTCAAAATATAGTTTTAATAGCATCGTTGGCCAAAGCCCATTGATTAAACAAGCCATTAGCATGGCTAAAAAATCAGCTTATACCAACTCTAATGTTTTAATCTTAGGTGAAAGTGGTACTGGCAAAGAGCTGTTTGCCCATGCCATCCATAATTCTAGTGCTCGAAGGAGTAAACCATTTGTTAAAGTCAATTGTGCAGCAATCCCGGCGGAACTCTTAGAGTCTGAACTTTTTGGTTATGAAGAAGGTGCGTTTACGGGTGCAAAAAAAGGCGGTAAAATGGGCAAGTTTGAGGTGGCAGACCAAGGGACCATATTTTTGGATGAAATTGGTGACATGCCACTCAACATGCAAGCAAAGTTATTGCGTGTTATCCAAGAGCGTGAAGTTGAAAAAATTGGGTCTAATCAAGTAAAGCGTATTGATGTGAGGATTATTGCTGCAACTAATCGGGATATTGAATCAATGATTCAAGAAAAGAGATTCAGATTAGACTTATATTATCGACTCAATGTGGTTACTATTGAAGTGCCGCCATTGCGGGATAGAAAAGAAGACATTAGTGGATTGGCCGAAGTGTTTATTGATAAACTTAGAGCCAGGTATCTCAAAAAAGTAGAGGGTATCTCTGATGTAGCTATAGAAAAACTTAGTCGCTATCAATGGCCTGGAAATATTAGAGAGTTAGAAAATATTATTGAAAGAGCGATCAATATCATGGAACCAGATACAGTGATCAAGCCAAAACATTTGCCAGTAGACATTGCGGGGACGTATGACTTAGATGAGGTGAAAACTCTTAGGCAAATTGTGGAGGAAACAGAAAAGAAAGCAATTCTCAATTGTTTAGAGTTTATGAATCATAACAAATCAAAAGTGGCAAAAACTTTAGGCATAAGCCGTACCGCCTTATATGAGAAACTTGAAAAGTACAACATAGAACTGTAATGATTAATTTACACATATTGACATAAACAGAAATACATGTACTGAAAAAATGACACTATCTACTGAAGTGTAAAGAGATAGTAACAATAATAAAAGTTAATTGATAAATAATTAACAAAAAAATAGAGAAAAACAGTACTTGCGAAGTTAAAATGTGGTTTCAATAATATTGTTGATTAGTATTTTCAACAGTTTAGAAAATTTATAGCCAAGTTGGCACAAAAAATGCATGTATATAGTACATGTGTAAATGATTAAATGGAGGTAGTATTATGAAAGGTAAAACAATTCAAGAAATTCAATTAGGCGATGTGGCAAGTTTCGAAAAAACGATTTCAGAAACAGATGTATATCTTTATGCTGGCATTACTGGAGATATTAATCCAGCACACATCAACGAAGAAGCATCGAAGCAAACGATGTTTAAAGGCAGAATCGCTCATGGTATGTTGACAGCAGGTCTTGTATCCGCAGTTTTAGGTTATCATTTACCAGGACCAGGAACCATTTATTTAGCCCAAGAGCTAAAATTTACAGCACCTGTTAGATTTGGTGATACGATTAAAGCGGAAGCAGAAGTTATTGAAATAATTTCTGAGAAAAACCGCGTGATACTCAGAACCACTTGTACAAATCAAGAAGGTAAAGTTGTACTTGATGGCAAAGCAACAGTGATGCCACCAAAGTAAAAGGTTGATCATTAAGGGCTTTCGACAAGAAAGCCCTAGAAAACACACGATATTGTTAATTATTTATCTAATTTCACAATATATTTAATTGAAAATGGAGGTTACAAATGGATTTTACAATCACAAAAGAACAAATTCTACTTCAACAGCTTTACAAAGAGTTTACAGAAAGAGAAGTTAAACCATTGGCTGCTGAAATAGATGAAGAGGAAAGATTTCCTATCGAAACTGTAGAAAAAATGCAGAAGTATGGCATGATGGGGATTCCTATCCCTAAAAAGTACGGTGGCGAAGGTGGGGATAACTTATCTTATGCTATGCTAGTGGAAGAGCTATCAAAAGCATGTGCAACAACTGGTGTTGTCTTATCAGCTCATACTTCATTATGTGCTGCACCGATTTATGAATTTGGAACAGAAGAACAAAAACAAAAATACTTGCTTGACTTAGCTAGTGGTAAAAAATTGGGGGCATTTGGATTGACAGAAGCCAATGCGGGAACTGATGCAGCAGGACAACAGACAAAAGCGGTATTAGATGGCGATCATTATGTACTTAATGGTTCTAAAATATTTATAACGAATGCTTCTCATGCAGATGTATTTATCGTATTTGCTATGACAGATAAATCCAAAGGAACAAGAGGTATTACCGCTTTTATTTTAGAAAAAGAGTTCGAAGGCTTTACAATTGGAAAGAAAGAATTAAAACTAGGTATCCGTGGATCGGCTACTTGTGAATTAATCTTTGACAATGTGAGAGTTCCTAAAGAAAATATGCTTGGTAAAGAAGGTAAAGGCTTTGGAATCGCTATGAAAACTCTTGATGGTGGTCGGATAGGTATTGCTGCACAAGCATTAGGAATAGCTCAAGGTGCTATTGACGAAACCGTTCAGTATGTAAAAGAAAGAAAACAATTCGGTCGTTCTATTTCTAAGTTCCAAAACACACAGTTTGTATTAGCAGATATGCAGACAAGGACTGAAGCGGCAAGATTGTTGGTATATAGAGCAGCATTTAACAAAGATAATGGTATTCCCTATAGTAAAGAAGCAGCTATGGCAAAGTTATTTGCAGCTGAAACCGCAATGTGGGTAACGACTCAAGCAGTTCAATTACACGGTGGTTATGGTTACACAAGAGAATATCCAGTAGAAAGAATGATGAGAGATGCAAAAATAACAGAAATCTATGAAGGAACTTCAGAAGTTCAAAAAATGGTAATTTCTGCAAGTATGTTATAGGAGGAAAGATATGAAGATAGTAGTATGTATAAAACAAGTACCAGATACAAATGAAGTAAGATTAGATCCTGTAACAGGAACTTTAATTAGAGATGGTGTTCCAAGTATTATCAATCCTGATGACAAAAGTGGTTTAGAAGCAGCTTTAGTGTTAAAAGAGAAGTATAATGCCCATGTTTCAGTATTAACTATGGGACCGCCTCAAGCAGATCTTGCCTTAAGAGAAGCATTAGCTATGGGAGCAGATGAAGCGATTTTGTTAACAGATAGAGCTTTTGCTGGAGCAGATACTTGGGCCACATCATTAACATTAGCAAAAGCATTAGAAAAGATGGAATATGATGTGATTATCACTGGACGTCAAGCCATTGATGGTGATACAGCGCAAGTAGGACCAGAAATAGCTGAGCATATGAAAATACCTCATGTTAGTTATGCAAATGGTGTTGATAAAGATGGAGATAGCTTGATTATTAAGCGTATGTTTGAAGAAGGTTACCATAAAATCAAAGTGAAAATGCCATGTTTAATCACAGCGTTAACTGAAATGAATACACCAAGATATATGAGTGTTGGAAAAATTTATGACGCTTACCGTGAAAAAGAAGTTAAAGTGATGACATTTGAAGACTTAGACATAGCAAAAGAAGAGATAGGACTTAAAGGATCACCTACAAAAGTTAAAAAATCTTTCACTAAAGGTGCAAAGACAGCGGGTAAATTATATAATGATTTAGACGAAAAAGAAGCAGCAAAAGTGATTGTTGAAAAATTAAAAGAGAAGTTTATCATATAACAGATAGGAGGCACTAAAGTGAGAAAACCAGAATATACCGATGTATTCGTCTTTGTAGAACAAAAAAACAAGAAAATCCAAAATGTATCTTTAGAATTACTGGGTAAAGCTTGTGATCTAGCAAAAGACTTGAATGAAAAAGTAACAGCAGTCCTTCTAGGCTGTGATGTAGAAAATGTTGAAAAATTAGCCCATTTTGGAGCAGACACAATTATATATGCAAACGACAAAGAATTAGATATTTATATGACAGAGCCGTACACAAAAGTATTAACAGAAGTCATTGAAAACAAAAAACCAGACATCTTTTTATTTGGAGCAACAGCAATTGGTAGAGATTTAGCCCCAAGATTAGCAGGAAGAGTCTTTACTGGATTGACGGCAGACTGTACTTCTTTAGAAATTAGCGAAGAAAACCAAGACTTGTTGATGACTAGACCTGCTTTTGGTGGTAATATTATGGCAACTATTGTATGCCCAGATCACAGACCACAAATGGCAACTGTAAGACCAGGTGTTATGCAAAAAATTGACATGGATACATCAAGACCTGTGAATATTGAAAAGGTAGCTGTTAATATTTTGCCAGAAGACAAAACTTATGAAATACTTGAAATTGTTGAAGAAAAAACTGAAAGAATGGACATTCAAGAGGCAACTGTATTAGTATCAGGTGGTCGTGGTGTTGGCACACCAGAGAACTTTAAATTACTAGAAGACTTAGCAGCTGAGTTAGGTGGTATTGTTTCTTCATCAAGAGCGGCAGTTGATGTAGGCTGGATGCCAAAAGAAGTTCAAGTTGGACAAACTGGAAAAACAGTTCGACCAAACCTTTATATTGCTTGTGGTATTTCAGGCGCAATCCAGCATTTAGCAGGTATGGAAGAATCAGATTTTATTGTTGCCATCAATAAAGATGAGACAGCATTGATATTTGAAAATGCAGACTTAGGAATCGTGGGAGATTTGCAAAAAATTATTCCTGCTCTAGTAGAAGAATTAAAAGTTGCAAAGCAAGCAAAAAACCAATAAAATAGAATTGATATAAAAGTGTTCTATAAAAAAGGAGGTTATTGCGTGAAAGTGTGTGTACTAGGAGCAGGGACAATGGGATCAGGAATCGCCCAAGTGTTTGCTCAAAAAGGCTATGAAGTCGTTCTGAGGGATATTGAACAATCCTTTGTGGACAGAGGCTATGGTATGATTGATAAAAACTTAGCCAGATTAGTAAAAAAAGAAAAACTGACGGAAGATCAGAAAAATGACATTTTAGCTAAAATCAAGACAACTATTGACTTAAATGATGCAGCAGATTGTGATTTAGTTATTGAAGCAGCAGTTGAAAGAATGGATATTAAGAAGCAAATCTTCGGAGATCTTGATAAGATTTGTAAGCCAGAAACAATTTTAGCATCAAATACATCTTCTTTATCAATTACAGAAATGGCTTCAGCTACTAATCGACCAGACAAAGTCATAGGAATGCATTTCTTTAATCCAGCACCAGTGATGAAATTGGTAGAGATTATAAAAGGGATAGCAACTTCTGATGAGACTTTCAACAAAGTAAAACACCTAACAGTGAGTATTGGCAAAGAAGGAGTAGCAGTTGAAGAAGCACCAGGATTTGTAGTTAATCGAATTCTTGTACCCATGATTAATGAAGCGGCAGGTATTTTAGCTGATGGAATAGCCACTGCTGATGATATTGACCAAGCTATGAAATTAGGCGCAAACCATCCTATAGGACCATTAGCACTAGGAGATTTAATTGGACTTGATGTGTGTTTGTTCATCATGGAGATTTTGTACGAAGAGTATGGAGATTCAAAATACAGACCCCATCCTTTACTAAGAAAAATGGTGCGCGGTAACAAGTTAGGAAGAAAATCTGGAGAAGGTTTTTTCAAGTATTAGACAAGAAAGGGCGAATAGCATTCGTCCTTTTTTTAATGCTTTGTGCCTTACTGGATTTTTTGTTGCCTTTAAATTTTTATCCGAGGACTCTTGTTTTTTTTATGATAAAGATGTTGTATAATAGAGGTTGACCAACTAGTTTGAGGTGAAATAATGAATTTAGAAAAAATGCGCGACATTTTTCGCAATGGCAAATCAAAGCCAATGGAAATCAAGTCGTATTATGCTGTTTTATTGCCTTTAATATGTATTGAAGGGAAAATCCATATTATATACGAAGTAAGAGCAAAACACATGAAAACTCAGCCTGGAGAAATATCTTTTCCAGGGGGTAAAGTAGAAATTGGTGAAAACTTTAGAGAAGCTGCTATTCGTGAAACCTATGAAGAGATAGGAATTCCAAAAGACAAAATAGAGGTGATTGGAAAACTTGATTTTATCACAAGAGAGAGTCATGCTATGGTGTATCCTTATATTGGTGTTTTGCATGTAGACTATCATAGTCTAGTGGCTAATCCTGATGAAGTTGATGAAATCTTTGCTGTGCCTATTGAGTTTTTTTTAGACCACCACCCAGAAGAGTATCAAGTTTCATATAAAATGGACTTTCAAGATGGCTTTCCTTATGATAGAATTCCAAATGGAGAAAATTATAAATGGCGTAAAATTGGCTATCCAGTATTCTTCTATGACTTTGAAGGGCATATGATTTGGGGAATGACTGCAAAAATAACCAAAAATTTCATTGAGAAAATTAAAAAGGAGCTTAAAGGTGAAATACAGTGTTAGACCAGCTTTTATGGAAGTGAACATTAATCACATGGCACATAATTTAATGGAAGTCAGAAAAAAAGTGGGTCAAAATGTCAAGGTGTGTGCTGTAATTAAAGCAGATGGCTATAAATTAGGTGTTCACCAAGCGGCACAGACTTATATTGAAGCAGGTGCAGATATGCTAGCAGTGGCCATTTTAGATGAAGCATTAGAGTTAAGAAAATGTTTCTCAACAATACCCATACTTGTTTTAGGTTACACACCAGAAGAGGGCTTCTCCCAATCAATTGCAAGCAATATTCGTTTAACCCTATATAGTCTAACTCAAGGGATTCGATTAAATGAAACAGCCCAATTGCTAGGTAAAGAGGCGATCATACATCTCAAAGTTGAAACTGGAATGAATCGTTTAGGTTTTTTGCCAACGGATGAAAGCATTTTAGCAATCAAACAATTGACTCAGTTGAAATATATAAGTTGTGAAGGAATTTACTCTCATTTAGCTCGCGCTGATGAGTTGGATAAAAGTTCTGCCAAGCAACAAAAAAAAGTGTTCGATACTTTTTGCGAAAAACTAAAAAAACAAGAGGTGGATTTCCCAATTAGACACTTAGCTAATAGCGCTGCCATTATAGACTTACCGGACTTTTATTATGATATGGTAAGACCCGGCATTATGTTAACAGGCTTGTATCCGTCAGAAGAGGTAAATCATGCATCAGTAGATTTAAAGCTTACTTTTGCACTTAAAGCAAAAATCGCTTTAGTTAAGAATATAGAACAAGGTGCAGGTGTGAGTTATGGGCATACTTTTATAGCAGATAAACCTATGAAAGTGGCAACGATTCCTATAGGATATGCAGATGGCTTTTCCAGATTGTTATCAGGAAAAATGTCAGTTGTTGTTGGGGGAGTTTCGTGTGCTATTCTAGGAAGAATATGTATGGATCAATGTGTCATCGATGTGACCCATATATCGAGTGTAAATATAGGTGATGAATGTATATTATATGGTGATGGCACTGATGGTAGTAAGACCCCTAATGATGTGGCAAAGTTATTGGGAACTATTAATTATGAAGTATTGACGATGATTGATAGAAGAGTACCTAGAGTGTATTACCAAGATGATTCTATCAAGATGATTAAAAATTACTTGCTTTAGTAAAAAGGCAGACTTAAAAAGGTAAAGACGATGGGAGAAACAATTATAAACTATTATCTGATGGTAAATGCGATTGTTTTTTTGGCTGTAGGGTTAGATAAAATCAAAGCAAAGCAATCCAAGTGGAGAACAAAAGAAAAAACACTCCACTTTCTTTCTTTTATTGGAGGTGCTTTTGGTTTAACTTTTGGAATGATTCTATTTAGACATAAGACACAAAAAACTCCCTTTATCATTTTAGCAGCCTTAGCCACAGCTTTCCATATCAGTATCATTGTTTTGATGACATGGAAAGGATGGGTCTAGGATTCAAATCATAATATATGGATAAGGGTCGCTAACATTTAGGTGGCGTTTTAAATGCCATCTGAATCCAAGAGCCCTGTTAATACTAGAAAGCGAATTAAAAGAAATTAAATGAATGAGGTAGTATTGATGAAAAAAGGTGAAACAATCCAAATTGATATCATAGAACAGGACTATCCCAAAAAAGGGATTGGCTATTATGATGGAATTAAAGTGGTCGTTCCTAATGCATTGCTAGGACAAAAAATAGAAGCGAAGATTTTGAAAATGCGAAAAAACAAATTCGAAGGCAAAATAGTCAAAGTTGTAGAGAAAGCACCTTACGAAATCGAGAGTGAATGTACTCATTTTAGCAAATGTGGAGGATGTCGTTTCCAAAACGTCCCATATGAAATACAATTACAAGAAAAAAGACAATATCTTGAAGAGATATTGTCAACAGCAACGAATCATTCAGTGGTATTAGAAAACATGTTGCCAAGTCCAGATATTTATGAATATCGAAATAAAATGGAGTTTTCATTTGGTGATGAATATAAAGAGGGTCCTTTAGCCTTAGGATTACATGAGCGAGGAAGATTTTATGAAATAGTAACAACCACATCATGCCTATTAGTTGACCAAGATTTTAGGGAACTGTTAAATACAACATTAAACTTTTTCCAAGTAGCTGAGACACCTTTCTATCATAAAAAAACCCATCAAGGACTATTAAGACACCTAGTAGTACGAAAAGGCATGTATACAGGAGATATATTGGTTAATCTTGTTACAACCAGTCAAGAATCTTTCCAAAAAGAAAAATGGGTAGATTTGATAGTGTCATTAAAATTAAAAGGCAAAATCAAGGGCGTTTTACATACGGTGAATAATTCAATGGGAGATGTGGTTCAGGCAGATCATCTCAATGTACTCTATGGTCAACCAGATATTCAAGAAAAATTATTAGGAATGACTTTTTATATTTCTCCTTTTTCGTTTTTCCAGACTAATACAAAGGGAGCTGAAATTTTATATTCAGTCGTACAACAGTTAGCGGGAGAAAAAAAAGAGCGAATAATCTTTGATCTTTATTCAGGGACTGGAACGATTGGTCAGTTAATGGCACCTGTTGCAAAACAAGTTATTGGGATTGAAATTGTTGAAGAAGCAGTGATCAAGGCAAATGAAAATGCTCAGATGAATGGTCTTGATAATTGCAAATTTATAGCGGGTGATGTATTACAAGAAGTGGAGTCTATAGGAATTCAACCGGATATTATTATTTTAGATCCTCCTAGAAGTGGTATTCATCCCAAAGCCATTCAAAAAATTTTATCATATAAACCGGATATGTTCGTTTATGTTTCTTGTAACCCAAAATCGCTATTAAAAGACTTACCGATTATGATTGAGGAAGGGTATCGTCTAGAAAGAGCAATCGGTGTGGATTTATTTCCTATGACACCTCATGTGGAAACCGTCTGTCTGCTGACAAGAAAATAGATGTAGTAACCCTTGAAAATGGCGTATTTACAGTGTTTTCAGGGGTTTCTTTATTTTTTGATGGCGGATAAAATTATGGAATTTT
>SKID01000093.1 GCA_007116605.1 Tissierellia bacterium | reverse complement strand
TGGAGGTCATTTTGAAGGAAAGATATTTTATTATTTATGAACTGAATCAATTAGGTGACATTGTAGGGATGCTTTACATGACGGATTCATTTGGTGATATGAAGGAGTATGTGAGAGATTTAGATTTAGATGAGTACGATAGCAGAAGCGATGCTTGGAAGATGCCACTCCATTCAAATGCGGATTAAATAACTCTTAATTTTAAATTGAGGCTTATTATAAGTCTCTTTTTTTATTTGAATCGTCTTTTCTTTGTTATACTTATTTTAAGTGTTAAATGCTTTATCAATCCTAGAAATCATAAACCCGAGGTGTACTGTGAAAAATAATATGCAACCGTTTGTTAAATGGGCTGGAGGAAAACGCCAGCTTGTGACTGAAATAAAAAAAAGAATGCCAAAAGATTTTAACAAATATTATGAGCCTTTCGTGGGCGGCGGCGCGCTTTTTATTGA
This sequence comes from Tissierellia bacterium, assembly GCA_007116605.1. Classification (GTDB taxonomy): domain Bacteria; phylum Bacillota; class Clostridia; order Tissierellales; family Dethiosulfatibacteraceae; genus 38-11. The sequence goes on along the minus strand of SKID01000093.1, from coordinate 2,397 downwards.
TTTGAAGCATGATAAGTCGATCATTAATGACTTCTCGAAAGAGCTTGTTGATGCTTATCTATGTATTAGAGACTTCCCCAGAGAGTTGATGGAGGCTTTGAGTAACCACGAAGCGAAGCATGAGCTTAATCCTAAAGATTACTACTATCGTATTCGAGCTCTTGATAGAGAAGAAGGATGGTATGAGAAAGATTTAGTGACAAGGACTGCGAGGTTTATTTATCTAAACAAAAGTTGTTTTAACGGATTATATAGAGTGAATAAAAAAGGTTATTTCAATGTTCCCTTTAATAGCAAACTGAGGGTTAAAACATACGACGAGGACAATATCCTAGCATTGAGTGTGTATCTAAAAAACCATGTTAATATTTATAACGGTGATTTTTCGGCTGCTGTTAAAGATGCAAGTAAAGGGGACTTTGTGTTTTTTGATCCCCCTTATGATTTGTTAAAGAGTGACACGTTTGATAGTTATAATCCAGATGCTTTTGGTGTTGCTGGACAGAGACGTTTGGCTGATTTAGTCATGGAACTGACTGAGAGAGGGTGTTATGTTATGATTACAAATCACAATACACCCCTAATTAACGAGCTTTATAAAGATCTTAATATTGATTTGGTTAATGTTAAGAGGATGATTAATTCAGATTCAAAAAATCGAAATGGCCAAGAGGTCATTATCTATAACTATGATTTGGAGGAAACTGATGAAACAAACTTTTGAGGATTTGATACACAACCTGAAGGACTCAATTGCAGATTATAGGTATTATACAGATTTTGATAAAGTCTATCGAAATGTTAATCGCTACAGGGTAGAGCTGAACATACTGAATAGCCTGATTGGTTCATATAACATTGAGGCTGAGTTTATTCAGTTGCTTAAACGGTATCCCGAAGTCCTAAATGTTATACCGCTACTTTTAGCTGTTAGAAAAAGTGAGCTTTTATTTTTTGATGGTGTTTTGTTACGTCTAGATTTTAGTCAAAAATCAAACGATGACCAGGCATATTTACGCATGATGAGAGAGTCTGGATTATTTGAGATGATGGAAAGAGCACGGATAAAATCTTTTGAAGACTATTTAACAGGTGTTGAAGTTGGATTAGACTCTAATGCAAGAAAGAACAGAACAGGTACAACCATGGAGAATATCGTTGAATCATTTATTCGAGACATTCCTGGCATAGAGTATCACCGTGAGCTTACAAAAGACAGAATCAATCAAATCTATGGTGTTGATCTAGATTCTTATTTGATTCAAAGTCAAGAAATGAACTTAGCTTCGAAAAGGTTTGATTTTGTGATAAAGACAATTGAACATCTTTACATTATTGAGACTAATTATTACGGAAGTTCTGGTTCAAAGTTAAATGAAACCGCTAGGAGTTATAAGTCGCTGGGGGCGGATTTAGCTCTGGCTGATAATGTTACATTTATATGGATTACGGATGGTGCTGGATGGCGTAGTGCACAAAATAACTTAAGAGAAACCTATATGACTTTGGAGCACTTATATACCTTGAAAGATTTAGAAGATGATAAGTTACGTCAAATTATTGTTTGAAGGGTTTCTATGCAAAGTATTTTTAAAAAGAAACAGACTTTTGCTTACGAATCAGAATTAGCTTACTTGATTCATGATGATGTTTTTAATGTGTTTAGAAACATCAAAAGCAAATCAATCGATATGATTTTTGCGGATCCGCCATACTTTCTTTCAGGTGATGGAATAACCGTTCATTCTGGTAAAATGGTGAGTGTTAAAAAAGCTGACTGGGATGAAAAAATTGATGTCAAAGCAAAACATAAGTTTAACAAGAAATGGATTAGGTATTGCAAAAGAATCCTAAAAGACAATGGCACGATTTGGATATCTGGGACACTTCATAATATTTATTCTGTTGGGATGGCTTTAGAAGAAGAAGGTTTTAAAATTCTCAATAACATCACATGGCAGAAAACGAATCCACCACCTAACATAAGTTGTCGTACATTTACACATTCAACTGAGAGTATTCTGTGGGCCAAAAAAGACATAAAAAAAGCAAAGCATCGATTTAATTATCAGTTGATGAAAGAATACAACAACAATAAGCAGATGAAAGATGTTTGGCCAACAAGTTTGACTAAGAAAAGCGAGAAGAGACACGGCAAACATCCTACACAAAAGCCATTAGAAATTTTAAGGAGAATCATAGAAGCATCTACTCAAGAAGGTGACATCATACTCGACCCCTTTAGTGGTAGTGGTACTACAGGGATAGCGTGTATTAATAATGGGAGGATTTTTATAGGAGTAGATAATGTGTATGACTACATTGAAATATCTAAAAATAGATTTTTGGAAGAGTACAAAAAATAAGATTCCACAAAAAAAATGAGACTCCAGCAAT
>SKID01000211.1 GCA_007116605.1 Tissierellia bacterium | reverse complement strand
GAATCATCCAGTTTAAAGACGAAAAAATTTGCATGAAAGAATCTTTAGAAATACCTGTAGTTTTAGCCGACTTTATCACAGATATTCAGCAAGAAGAACAATCAGATATGTTAAAAGTCAAACATTTGCTAAAAGGAATGGTATTTTTAATTGGGCTAGACCCTAAATTTGTGCATAGAGAGAAATATGAACATTTATTGACAGAACTTTTACCCAATGTTGAAGCTTTTATCATTAAACTTATCAATGAATGTCAAGAGGAATATGAGTTAGCAGTTATTTTATCTTATGCACTAACACAGATAAAAGAAAGTGCGAGAAACTACTTTGTCTTTGGGAATAGTCTAGAAAGTTTGTCCATTCAATTAACAAAAGAAAATGAAGAAGGATTAGCAGGACACGCTTTTCAAGCAGCCATTGAACAATATTTAAAGAGCGAAAGGTTAGATCATCAATTTAGTTTAACACTCTACAAATTAGGTTTTTACTACAAAAAGATCGGACAGTTTTTAAGAAGTCAAGACTACTTCAAGCGTTGCTTAGCAATGGATCAAGACCCTAATAGATTAGAAGAGCTAAGACAAGAGTTAGAGCAACTAGAAGACTTAGTCAATTATGAGATAGGATACCAACATGTATTGAAAGGGGAAAACCAAGAAGGGTTAGAAAAATTATTGCCCTTAGCGTCTCTTTATCCAAAATGGTGGAACTTACTCTTTGCAATTGGTTTGGCATTTAGGCAGATGAATGACTTTGCCATCGCAGCAGATTACTTTAAAAACGTTCTTAAAATTAAAAGAAATCAAACAGAATCCATCAATGAACTAGCCCTATGTTATATGAGTTTATCCCAGTTCCAAGAAGCAAAGGACTTGTTAGATGATTTAGTAGCTATGACCCAAAGTAAAAATAGCGAAGCTTTGTCTAATCGTGCTGTCGCTCATTATTACTTAGGTGAGTTTAAAAATGCCATGGCAGACATAGATCAAGCTCTAAAATTAAATCCGCAAGATGAATTGGCCCAGTCTATTAAAGCACAGTTCTTAAAGTCATAGGTTTGTTTGCGAAGCGATAGGAGATAGTATGAAAAAAGTAGGAATCATCATGGGTGTAGTAGCAGTTGTATTAGTGATAGTAGTATTTATCATTTTATCCCCCCGTCAAGCTGAAAAGAGACAAGGTATCTTTGTCCAAGGGGTTTGGTTTGGAGAAAGGGAGCATATTTATCAAATACACACCGACACTTACATTGATTATGATTTCTTAAGCGAACATAATCTGATAGATACTTATCATGAAACAACGATGGGACAAATATATATTTACAAAGATTTTAATCGCTATACCATTGATTTAACTATTGAACCAACAAAAGTATTTCAAGAAATAGAGGATAGCATTTTCATTAATCTCAATTACTTAGAAGGCAAATTTAAAGATTCATACAAGGCCATTGCTTATCCAGAAGTGGTTTTTTTAGAAAAAAATGAACATGTGGTGATGAATGATCAAACCATATGGTTTTATGATGGGTACAATCAACCGATGCATAAAATCCAACGAGTGGCACCTAAATCTCAATGGGTAGTTTATGATACTATAGAGGATTATGTGTATGTCAGATACAATGATCAAGTGGGCTATATTAGAAACTGGGATGTGTCTACTTTAAGCATCCATCATAATCGAGAAAGTTTGCATACAAATTATTTTAAAGAAATTGTATTAGCCTGGGATTTTTTCACAAGAAGACCAACGACTTTTCAACCCGATCCCATATACCCTGGATTAAATGTAGTCAGTCCTACTTGGTTTGAAATTGATATAGACACGTATACTTACAAAGACTGGCATTTACAAGACTATGTGGATTACTACGAAGCAATTCAGATACAAGTTTGGCCTGCATTTTCAAATGCTTTTAATCCTAGAGTCACATCAGAAATTTTAAACAATTATACGAAACGATGGCAACTCATTAATGAGATTATACAAATATCAAAAACTTATGGATACAAGGGGATTAATATTGATTTTGAAAATATTTACTTAGAAGACAAAGATGTGTTCGCTCTATTTATCAGAGATCTGTATATTGCAGCAAGGCGAGAAAATATTATCATGTCCATCGATTTGACCATTATATCCAATAGTCCTACATGGTCAATGTTTTATGATCGAGAAGTCCTTGGTGAGTATTCTGACTATTTAATGTTGATGGCATACGATGAAAGAACAAGACCAGAGCATGGCATCGGTTCAATCGCATCTTTACCATGGGTTGAATTTGGTGTTGATCATCTGCTTAATTATGCCCCTAATCACAAAATTGTTTTAGGACTACCCTTCTATACCCGATTATGGGAAACCATAAGAGAAAATGGGACAGTCAAATATGATGTGACAGCTCTAAAAATTACTACAGCAGAAAATTTTGTTGCAAATAGAGACTTTGTGATTGTATATGATGAAGAAGCAGGTCAATTTTACGGAGAATACACGGAAGGCAATGTTTTTTATCAAATATGGATAGAAGATACGGTTTCACTATCTAATAGATTAGCCATTGTAGAAAAATATGACTTAGCAGGAGTCGCTGTTTGGGCTTTAGATTATGGGTCATTAGAGATGTGGCAAGTCATTAAAGATTTTTTCAGATAATCTTTTCAAAAGCTCTTGACAGACCACGGTAGGAGATGTTAAACTATCAAAGTTGCCAGCCGAGAGGTCAAGCAAAACAACCGCACATAGACAACAGAATAACACATAGTCAACGAAAATTCTTAGAGTTAAAAGAAGTAATAACCAAAGTAATTTTGGACTTTTAGAAATAAAAGTCAGCGAAGAAATGAGCATAAGGCGAAAG
>SKID01000173.1 GCA_007116605.1 Tissierellia bacterium | reverse complement strand
TCCCTGCTTAATACTTAGACCCTTTGCTTTTATATGGATACCGCAGTATCTTCCCTGCTTAGTATTTAGATCCTTTTCTCTTTTAAGATTTAAATGAAGAAAAGGATCACATAATGCGCGAATCAGATACGTGCGGTATCCTTAATTAGCTTAAGCTAGGAAGCAAAGGGTCACATAATGCGCGACTCTGATACGGATTTAATCCTCTTATTCACTGAAGCAAAATGAACAATCATGCAAATCTAAGATGCATGTTTTATCCTTTTGTGCTGAGGCATCGTGGGCTACCCCACACCAAACAGATCAAATATCTTCCAAAATGGCCCTTCAATTTTATTGATCAGGGTATAGCCAACACCTAACCCAATGGTTTGTTTCTACTTCTACTAGCTCTGGAATATGTTCATGACAAGGCTTAAATGAATGCTCACATCGATTGGCAAATCTACACCCCTTTGGAAATTTCCCTAAAGAAGGGACTGTTCCTGGGATCACCTTTAATTCGGCATGCTTGTCTTCTATTTTAGGAACACAATCCATTAATGCTTTTGTATAAGGATTGAGGGGTTTCTTAAATATCGTCAGGGTTGATGCTTGTTCCATTATCCTGCCACCATACATCACCAGTATTTGATCTGCCATTTCTGCCACAACACCTAAATCATGGGTTGTTAATATCATAGCCATCCCGTAAGTTGATTGCAAATCATTTAGTAAGGTAAGCACTTCATCTTGAATGGTTACATCTAAAGCAGTGGTCGGTTCATCTGCTATTAATAGTTTTGGATTTCCGGCTATTGCCATGGCGATAACAATCCTTTGCCTCATACCACCACTTAAATGACTAGGATACTCTTGGTATCTTTTTACTGGGTTTGGTATTTCAAGTTTTTCTAATAGTTCAATTGTTTTTGCCTTAGCTTCTTTTTTAGACATCTTCTTGTGGATGATAAACACTTCATCTATTTGTTTTCCAATGGTCATTCTAGAGTTAAGACTCGTCATTGGATCTTGATGGATCATCGCAATCTGATTGCCTCTTACTTGAAGCCACTCTTTTTCTTTTAGCGTAAGTAAGTCAATTGGGTTTTCATTACCCCAGATAATTTGACCAGATATAATTTCCCCTGGTGAATCGATTAACCCCATTAAAGATAAAGCTGTGACACTTTTTCCACTACCTGACTCGCCAATCAATGCAATGGTCTCGTTTAAATTGATAGAAAAGCTAATACCATCTACGGCAATCAAAGTCTCTTTGTTTAGATTAAACCCTGTAGTCAGTTTTTTCACTTCTAATAATGCCATGAAACCCTCCTAAAATGACCCTTTAATATCTATTGCTTTTAAGCATCTATTAGTTCTTTCATGAATTGTAGAATCGCATATAGTAAAAAATAAAAAATAACCAGGGATACTAAAAACCATGAGAATGCTAACTCTGCAATTCTTTCAGGCAGTAGGCTTGTAATATACAAATCAATTAAATAATAGCCCATCCCTTTATAATGAAATAATCTTTCAACAATTAACATACTAGAAAACAATATACCGATAATGGTTGGAAAAATAGCTAACATATGATATAAAATATCTTTTAGTAAATGATTTTTCAGAAGCCTACTTTGGGAACAGCCCTTGCCTCTAGCGACTAAAATATAAGGTTGCTTTAATCCCGTTTCAATGGTAGATGCCGTCATTCTTGAAAAATATGATAAAGGCAATATTGATAGTGCTAAAATTGGATAAATACTTTGTTGCCAAGTTTCATCACCAAGAAATGGAATGCGTCCTAAGCCTGGCAAAGAAATATCATTATAATATAGATAAATGGATGCGATTTGAACTAAACTTACTGTCATCACATCAGGCAATGATAGGGGAACTAGAGAAAACATCAATTTTATGTTTTGTGATGCATTGGGTTTTTTTCGGGCTTCTAACACACCTTTTGATCCACCAAAAATGACTGTCAATAAGGTGGCGCTTCCTAATAATACAAGGCTTCGCTTAGCTGCTACACCCCAAAATTCCAATAATGACTGACCAAATATGACGATGTCAAAAATCTCCCTGCTAATAAACATATCAAAGGTGTCCTTCACATTTTGAGTCACTTCTTCTACTGGCATATTCATGGATATTTTGCCTGCATCCATGTAAAAATCTAGTTCTCTTGGGATACTAGTAAAAGCAATCATGATGACTACTATAATAAGCAATAATAGTAATTGTGCTACAAATTTTAACACTGTTTTCTGCAATATATTTACACCCATAGTTTACTCCATATCATTCAATAAATGGCAACTGACATAATGGTTTTCTTGTATCATTGTTATAGATGGCTCTATTTCTGTGCATTTACTCATTTTATAAGGGCAGCGGGTATGAAAAAGACATCCTTCTGGCAGTGTAAAGGACCGAGGAATCTCTCCCATCAGCTTTGTTTTTTTTCTTTTCACTTCTGGATTGGCTTTTGGTACAGCTTGCAACAATGCTTTAGTGTAGGGATGTAAAGGATTTTTAAAAACTGCGTCCACATGGCCTTGTTCTAAAATTTTGCCTAAATACATGACTGCCACCGTATGGCTCACATGTCTAATCACATTTAAGTCATGTGAAATGAACAGGTACGACAGCTGATGTTTCTTTTGCAATTCCATCATCAAATTGAGAATTTGTGATTGCACCGATATATCTAGTGAAGATACTGGCTCATCACAAACAATAAATTTGGGTCTGCTTGCTAAGGCCTTTGCGATGACAATTCTTTGTCTTTGACCTCCACTAAACTCATGAGGAAATTTGTTAGCATCTTCAGGTGATAAACCTACCTTTTCTAACAATCGCTCAACTTCAATGCCGTATTCTAAAGGTGGTAC
>SKID01000099.1 GCA_007116605.1 Tissierellia bacterium | reverse complement strand
TAGTAACAGCGAATCCAGTGCAAATTTAATTGCATTTTTTCCTGCAAAAGAACAAACCAGCGATACTATATGTTTTTCTGCTCATTACGATATAGTGAATCCAAAATCAGAAAACTGTAATGACAATAGTGCATCCGTTGCTCATCTATTATCTCTTGCTGAGATAATTGATGTTTCAAAGGGACCCATATCAAAAAACATAATGATTATTTTCACTGATGAAGAGGAATGTGGCGGCCAAGGCGCTACCCATTTTTGTAAATTGATGGAAAAAGTTCAAGAGAAGTATGAATTAAATATTGAAGGCGTCATTAATCTTGAGCTTACTGCGTATGGTACGGCTGTTTTTGTTGAAAAAGGTCGAGCAGAGAAGTATAAGCCCTTGAAAGAAACTATCCTTAAAGGAATTGACTATTTTAAAATACTTTTCGAATCCAACAATACTGTATTCTACTCAGACTGTCCATTTTCTGATGCGGTTTGCTATTCTCATTCTTTTCCTTCTATATGCATAGGTACTGTTCCTGAATATGAAGCTCAGCTTTTTCTTGCTTCTGAAAAAGAGGAGGAGAATTGGGAACCGGCATTTCTTAAAAACACCAATAAAATTGCCTCTGGTTTTAGTAAGTATTACAAGAAGCGTTCATTTACCCAAAAGCCAAAGACCTGGGATATATGCCATAGTTCTAGAGATAAATTCAAAAATGCCGATAAAGATTCAATGAATGATTTTACTATTATGCTTTATATGATGGCATTAGATTGAGTTGTAAAAACTCTTTATATGGCCCTGAATTTTAAAAAAAATTTGAAAAAGGTTTTGCTTTTTCAAGTTTCCTTTTTTCCTCAAAACAAGCAGATAAAAAAGAATGAGACCAATTCCTGAAAATGTCAAGACTTCGATTGGAAAAAATCTTTACCTCAAGGATTCTCATCCTATTAAACTAATGATAGAAAAAATAGTTTCTTCCATAGAGCTATTTGAAACAAAGTTGCTTTACCATGATGATCCGGTAGTTTCTTTTGATGAAAACTTCACCAATGTTCTCATTGATAAAACTCATACTTCCACAGGTGAAAGCGATACATTTTACATAGACAATTCAACGGTTCTTCGAACTCACATGACAGCTCACCAGGTTGATATCATCAAAAAAATAAGTGATGAAAATTTATTTGGTGAGTTAATTCTTTGTGCTGGTGATGTTTATAGGCGAGATAGCGTAGATGCTACTCATTATCCTGTTTTTCACCAGTTAGAAGGTGTTTGTATTTTTCCTCCAGGTATGTACAACCCGAGGGAAACTGACGCAGTCCTGAAAGCACTTTTAGTTCATATAGTTCAAAACTTATTTGGATAAGATGTCAAATACAGATTTGCTTCTGATAATTTTCCGTTTGTTTACAATGGTATAGAGATTGAAGTTCTTTTTAACAATAAGTGGGTTGAAGTTCTGGGAAGTGGAGTCATTCAGCATAAAATACTCATGGATGCCAGCGCCAGCTTGACTTATTGTTGCGGTATAGCATTCGGAATGGGAATTGAAAGGCTTGCAATGATTCTATGCAACATTCCTGATATTAGGTATTTTTGGACCGAAGACCCTCGCTTCATAGAGCAGTTCAAGGATGGCTTAACTGAATTTGTCCCATACTCTACAATGCCACCTGTGGTGCGTGACATTAGTATGTGGATACATGCAAGCGATAACTTTGTATTTGAAACGATACGAAGTTGCAATCCTGAGGTTATTGAGAATGTAAAAGTTATTGACCGTTTCTTTAGCGAAGCAAAAAATATGTCATCTAAAACTTTTCGCATAACCTATAGGCACCCCAGCAAAACACTGCATTCAAATGAAGTAAATGCATTAAATGATTCTGTTGTAAATTCATTAATGAAAGAATTCAATGCCCAGCTGCGTTAAAAGGAGCAAATGGAAAAAGCAGAAGTCTTCTCACTAAATAGTTATTGGTTACCCGTTTCTGAAGGTGAAATGGGAGAGTATGGCATATCAGAAATGATCATTAGGTCATCTTCATTCGTTGAGATTGGAGATGTTGGTAACGATATTTGGCTTGACTCTAGGCGTTTGCCATTTAACGATTATGATTCTAGTGAAATAGGTGTTACTGGTGGCATAGTTAGATATGCAGATGAAAATCATCCAGAGCTTGCTCCTGTTGCCTTAGAAGACCCCACCTCTAAATATCTTTCTGATCCTACTCTTGAGTGGGTTCTTCTTGAGATAGCAAAAGAAGAAGATAAGGAACAAAAAACAAATAGATATCATTTACTCAATGAATTTCTTATAGAAATTAAAGACTTTGAAAACAAAGTCAACGATGATGAACTTGAGCTTGTGCCTCATTGGGCCATAGACATTATTGATAATGCAATACGACAAGGGAGCAACTATGACCCTGATCTTTTTACTGAGAGAAGCCAACCTGCCTCATTAACATATAGACCAGTTGGTCGTTGCCCCCTTCCCTCTGTTAAGGAAATAAAAATATATCATAATGTCTATGATGAATATAGGGTTAAATCGACTAAAAAAGATTGGATCTTTTATTTAAAGAATGGCGAAAAAACATTTGCACCAGTTGGGAAATCAATAGGGGAAACCGTTTTCCTTAAGCCTCCCTCTATAGAAAGTGCAATTGAACATCAAAAGATTACAGATTCAAATCTTTTTAGTTTATTGACCGAAAATGGTGTAATGGTTTCAAAACATCAAGGCACGTACAAAGTTACTTATAATAATGTTTTTGAAACCTATGAAGAAATAGAAAAAGCAATAACAAACATTAGCAATGAAATACAGCGTTCTTCTGCAATTCTGACAACAATTATAGACCATAGAAATGATTATTTAAAAACTCT
>SKID01000094.1 GCA_007116605.1 Tissierellia bacterium | reverse complement strand
CTGATAGTAGAAATAATCGGGTAATCCTGATGTATTGCTCATTAGATGTTTAATCGTAATTTGCTCGGTATAGTCTATCCCTTTAATAGTGTGTAAGCCCGTTAGTATGTTTTTTTCAAAAAAATCTATTAAACTAGCGTTAAAATTAATTTTTCCTAATCGACGTAATATAAGCATCACTGTAGTAATATAAAGTTTTGTCACACTTGCAATAAAGTATTTATCTTCCACATCTATGTTTCCTACAGATCCTGTCCAATTAATTTGATTATCCCCTGATTGCATACAAAAAACTGCTCCATGTACTTGTTTGTTCTGTAACATATTTTGTGTGATTTTATCGAATTCATGTTTAAAGTCTACTGTGTTCATTTATCCTCCAATTAGTTCCAGCTTTTCTTATAGCTAGTATAACAAAATAATTGTCCTCAACGATTAAAAAAGACTTAAATTTCACTTACCAATTGGTGAACATTGGGTGCTTTGTGTTAGAATAGTTGTTTTCAGTTTGGCTATTAATAATTAAAACATATTTAAAACCATATCAAACTTAATATGATATTGATGTTCTTAGTGAAATAATTCCAGATTTATGATAGAATATTAAAGATAGTTGATATTATTTACCTGAATAAACAAGTTTCTGAAAAGGTAATGGATATCTAGGATAATTTGGAATTTAATTAATTTAAGGAGGATTTTTATGCAAGAAAAAGGAAAATGTCCTGTAACAGGTGCATCGGGTCGTAAGCCTGCAGGTAAAGGAACTACCAACCGTGATTGGTGGCCAAATCAACTGAATCTAAAAATTCTTCACCAAAATTCACCAAAGCGTAACCCTCTAGGCGAAGATTTTAATTATGCAGAGGAGTTTAAGAAGCTTGATTTAGCAGCAATTAAGCAAGATTTGTATGATTTAATGACTGATTCTAAAGAATGGTGGCCTGCTGACTATGGGCACTACGGACCTTTATTTATTAGAATGGCATGGCATAGTGCAGGTACTTACCGAACAGGCGATGGTCGTGGTGGTGCAGGATCTGGCTCTCAGCGGTTTGCACCCTTAAATAGTTGGCCTGACAATATTAATCTTGATAAAGCGCGACGTTTACTGTGGCCCATTAAGCAAAAATATGGCAATAAGATTTCTTGGGCTGATTTAATGATTTTAGCAGGCAACTGTGCACTCGAATCTATGGGCTTTAAAACCTTTGGATTTGCTGGTGGTCGTGAAGACATTTGGGAACCAGAGGAAGATATTTACTGGGGTGAGGAAACAGAGTGGTTAGGAGATAAACGTTATTCTGGAGAGAGAGATTTAGAAAATCCATTAGCCGCTGTTCAAATGGGTCTAATCTATGTGAATCCTGAAGGTCCAAATGGTGAGCCTAACGCTGTGGCTTCAGGCAAAGATGTTCGCGATACTTTTGCCCGAATGGCTATGAATGATGAGGAAACTGTTGCATTGGTAGCTGGTGGACATACCTTTGGAAAATGTCATGGTGCTGCTAGTCCAACCCATGTGGGGCCTGAACCAGAAGCTGCATCCATAGAAGAACAAGGCCTCGGATGGAAGAGCACCTATGGCAGTGGAAAAGGTGAACATACTATCTCTAGTGGTATAGAAGGTGCATGGACCCCAACGCCTCGAACATGGGATTATAGCTATTTAGAAACACTTTTTAAGTACGATTGGAATTTGGTAAAGAGTCCTGCAGGTGCTTGGCAATGGACCCCTACAGATCCTGAAGCAGCAAAGACTGTACCTGATGCTCATAACCCTGACAAAACGCATGCTCCTATGATGACCACCGCTGATTTATCTCTACGTATGGATCCTATCTATAGACCCATCGCTGAGAAATACAGAGATAATCCTGAGTTGTTAGCAGATGCCTTTGCACGTGCTTGGTTTAAGTTAACCCACAGAGATATGGGTCCTAAAAGTCGCTATTTAGGTATGGAAGTTCCCGAAGAAGACTTAATCTGGCAAGACCCTATCCCTACCATCGATTTTGATATTATCGATGATTCTGATATTTCTGCATTGAAGCAAACCATCAAAAATTATGGATTATCTGTTTCAGAAATGGTATCAACTGCTTGGGCATCCGCTTCTACTTATAGATGTTCTGACAAAAGAGGCGGTGCTAATGGTGCACGTATTAGATTAGAGCCACAGAGAAGTTGGGAAGTCAATCAGCCCGATCAACTAAATAAAGTACTCAAAGTTTTAGAAAACATTCAAACCGATTTCAATCAAAAACAAGCCAACAATAAGAAGGTTTCTCTTGCTGACTTAATTGTGCTTGCAGGTTGCTCAGGAATTGAATTAGCAGCTAGTAATGCCGGCTTTGATATTTCAGTTCCTTTTACACCAGGACGAAATGATGCCACTCAAGAGCAAACTGATATAGATTCATTCTCTGTTTTAGAGCCTGTAGCAGATGGCTTTAGAAATTACTCTAAGTCTAGATTTTCTATCAGAAGTGAAGAACTACTTGTTGATCGTGCACAATTGCTCGGTTTAACAGCACCAGAAATGACTGTGCTTTTAGGTGGACTAAGAGTATTGAATGTAAATTTCCAACAGTCGTCTCATGGCGTATTGACTGAAAAAACAGAATGTTTAAGCAATGACTTTTTTGTTCATTTATTAGACATGAATACACAATGGAAACCTTTGAAAGAAGACCAAGATGTCTTTGAAGGTATTGATAGAGTGTCTCAAGAGCGTAAGTGGACGGGTAAAAGAGTTGATTTAATGTTTGGATCTAACTCTGAATTAAGAGCTATTGCTGAAGTATATGCTTCAAATGATTCTAAAGAAAAGTTTGTTTGTGACTTTGTATCTGCTTGGAATAAAGTGATGAATGCTGACCGTTTTGATTTAG
>SKID01000085.1 GCA_007116605.1 Tissierellia bacterium | reverse complement strand
TTTAGTCACATTTTATCACCTTATCTGACCAATAATTTAATCTGTTCTACAGGCTTTCTACCTGAAGATTTGTTGGAACAATTAACCAATGCCACAAAAAAGTCAACCCCTGATTGTATCCTTTTTCCTTCTTCTCATATAGGAGAAGAATTAGCTATTAGGCTAAGTATTCGAGTGAATGGAACAAGCTGTACACGTGTCAATAAAGCAGAATTATCTGATTCAAAACTAAAGGTATGGAGACCTGTTTACCATAGTAATCTCGATGGTGCGTTTGTAATGACTAGCAAGCCATGGTGTATCTCAATTAATAAAAGTATCCCTATTGAAAACACTAACTTGTCAGTAAATCAATTCGATTTTATAAGCCCTAAAAAAGATTTATTTGATCACTTTCAGTGGGTAAAAGAGATGGATTTCAATCTAATGACTAGGGATGTTGATTTATCAAATGCTGAAAAGTTAATGGTTTTTGGACAAGGTATCTCTAAGCAAGAACATTTGATTCGATATATGAAAAAAGCTGCTAGTCATGGTTTTTTATCAGGAGTAACTAGACCCATTGCAATGAATGGTTGGGTTAGCATGGATCACTTAATTGGTACTTCCGGCGCTTTATGTAAGCCTAAGATTTGTATTGCTGTTGGTGTTTCTGGATCTGCCCCACTTTCAATCGGCATTGAAAAAAGCAATCTTTTAATTGCTATTAACAAAGATCCCAAGGCTGCTATTTTTAAAATTGCTCATGTTGGTATTGTTGGAGAATACGAGTCTGTTTTGGATCAATTGTTTAATCAATTGGATGTATTACAAGGAGGTTTAAATCATGATTAATAACCGCTTATCTATCCATGACTATTCACCCTCTTATGACTTATATAAAAAAGATGAATCGAGATTAGCTGGATCCTTTGACTCCATTTCCTTTCCTGAATCCATTGAAGAAATAATAGCAATCTATAATACATTGTCAGCTCATGGTACTCCTGTTACTGTACAAGGGAATCGCACTGGTATCTGTGGTGGTTCTGTCCCCCTTCGAGGACATGTGATGTCTCTAGAAAAGCTCAACCAGATTCATATTGTTGAATGCTTAAACGATTATTGTCTTATTAATGTTTTAGGAGGAACTACTTTAGAAGCTTTAGATTTATTCTTGTTAAAAAAAGGTTTTTTTTGGCCTCCTGATCCCACAGAAAAACAATCTACTATTGGAGGAATCATCGCAACAGGCGCTAAAGGTATGACCCACAGCTTCTATGGTGAAAGCAAAAAATATGTACAATCTGTCACTTATCTTCATCCATCAGGAATTGTAAAGATTGTTACTAAAGATGACGAAGACTTTCATGACTTGTTTTCATCAGAGGGAATGCTGGGCATTATTTTGTCTGCAGAACTGATTGCTATTCAAATCCCCAAGGAAAGTTTAGGGATTGGTTTTTTCTTTAACTCTTGGCAAGAGGCATGTGATTTCGGTGAGGATGTTGTCTTAAGCTTTAACTTAAAAGAGGTGGGTATTGTGGCTTTAGAATTTCTAGATCGTCAAACCCTTACAATTATCCAGAATATGAAAGCCACTGCTTCTCATTTGAAAGAGATTCCTTCTTTTCCAGATGATGTCCATGCCCTCATGTATATCGAAATTCATGGCAGTGATGAAGACGCCTTAATGGACATTGCAGAAGAATTATTACTATTGTCTGAAAAGTGGGGTTCTGATATTGACTCTAGTTGGGCATTATCTGGGCATAAAGAAATTTCCGTAATGCATACATTGAGACATAGTGCTCCAGAATCCGTTAATCATTATTTAAGTACCTTAAACAATAACCACGCCATCACTAAACTTGCTACGGACTTTTCTCTAAGGTCATCTCAAATTAAGGAATGGCTAAATTATTGTTACGATAAATCTAAAGATTTTAATATTCCAATATGTGTCTTCGGTCATTTCCTGGATGCTCATCTTCACATTAATCTGTTACCTGACAATCTTCAAAAGTATAAAGATAGTATCACTTTACTGGATCAATGGTATGCTTATGCCGCCAAACTAGGGGCTAATCTATTTGCTGAACATGGAATTGGTAAGCTCAAAAGATCTTTTTATCAACAGTACAGTGATCATGAAGACTTAAAAAGTTTCATATCTAAAAAACACATTTACGACAAACACGGGTTGTTTAATCCAGGAAATCGTTTTGATTAATAGATTTTATCATCTTGTATTTCAATACTTTTTAGGAGGTGATATTAAAATCATCGTGTAACAAACTGTTTAGTATTAAGCTCATTAATAAAAATTTAGGAGGATTTTATGAACGCACCATCAAACTCAAAAAAAATGCGACCCCTTGTGTTTTTCCCTGCTTTTATTTTACTTGTTTTAGCGATTATTTTGAACTTTGTTAATTATGATGCTTTTCTAGCAATTACCACTGCTGCAAAAGATTTCATGGTTGTTCAAATGGGCTGGACTTTCAGCTTAGCAGGTGTCATTGGTCTATTTATCGTTATTGCTGCTTACTTTTCACCTCTCGGGAAGATTCGTCTTGGAGGAGAAGATGCCAAACCACTATTAAAAAAATCATCTTGGTTTGCTATTACTCTATGTACAACCATTGCTGCCGGAATTTTATTCTGGGGAACCGCTGAGCCCATGTGGCACTTAGCCTATCCACCCCCATCATTAGGCATAGAACCCATGTCTCATGAAGCTGCAAAGTTTGCTATGGAAACTCTGTACTTACATTGGACATTTATCCCTTATGCTTTTTATGCTGTCCCTACTATCGTGTTTTCTTTTGCCTATTACAACATGAAACGTACTTTTAGTGTGGGTTCTCAGATTTCTCCTTTAGTTTCTGAAGAATCTCAGAAAAAATATGATGTTGTCATTG
>SKID01000330.1 GCA_007116605.1 Tissierellia bacterium | reverse complement strand
TTGAAACTTTCCCCAGAGAAATGTTATCAGATAGTTTTTTCTATATTTTAGTTAGTGGTCTTTCTATTTTAATTGTTTTACTTATAACTGAAGTGATGACCAGACTTTTGTCTATAGAGAAGAAAAAATCGGGTAGTTTCATGACTATGGGCGCTATGTCAAACAGTATTTTTTTTGGAATGCCTATTATTTTAAGTTTGTTTGGCAATGACAGTCTTCCCTTTATTTTATTCTACTTCATGGCAAATACGGTTATTTTCTGGAGTATTTGTTCTCCAAGAATCATGCGTGATGGGAATATTAAAGTGAAACGACTGTCAGAGAATTTAAAGAAAATTTTCAACCCACCTTTCGTGTCTTTGTTGTTATGCTTATTATTGTTGCAATTTGATTTTAAACCACCGGAGACAGTCATTATTGTTTCTGGATATTTAGGCAGATCAGTAACTGCATTAGCAGCTATTTTTGTTGGACGCATTATTTATGAGATTGATTTTAAACAGTTCTATTTTGATCGATCGGTGGTGGGCGTGTTAGTTGCTAAGTTTTTTATCTCACCCATGGTCATGTTTATTATTGTCAGGTTGATGAATTTTGATTCTTTAGCTTCTCGTGTTTTAGTGATGATGTCTGTATTACCAGCGATGATACAAACGACAATTATTGCAGAAATGTATGGTGCAGACTCAAAATATGTTGCTTTGACAGTGTCATTGACAAGTGTATTAGGTTTGTTGTTTATTCCTATTTATATGTTTCTTTTGCTAAACATATAAACTGAGCATGACTTATTCAATGATTTATCGTGCTAAACTCTTGCTTCTTAAATTGGGAGAAAAGTACTTTAAAGTCCTGTAGAGGCAACAAATAAATGGCTGGTGTCATTCTAAACCAAATAAAAATAATCAGTTTAGTGATAGAAACGGAAATTTAATTAATAGTTAAGAGGTATTGTTGTGAATAATAAAAAATATGATAGTACCAATAGAAGAAAAAAATCAATGGAAACAAAGGTCAAGATATTTAAAACTGCGTTAAAGTTGTTTTATCAACAGGGTTATGAAAATGTAACCGTTGAGCAAATCACCAGGCACGCAGGCGTAGCTAAAGGGACTTTTTATATCCATTATCAGTCTAAAGAAGCCATTATGTCTGAGCAATTTCAAAAAATCGACTCATTTTATGAAGAGCGCTATCAGGCTTATCAAAAAGATGAGAAAGCGACCATTCAGTTAAAGGCATTTCTAATGGATGTAGCGGTACTAACTAGAGATGTTTTGGGATTAGAGGGTGCAAAAGTTGTTTATAAAAGTCATATTGGGGCCTCAGTAAGTGCGCAATTTTTAGTCCATGAAGAGAGACCCTACTTTAGGATTCTAAATGAATTGATTTCTTTAGGGATTAAAAACAAAGAGTTTTGTTCAGATATGAATCAAAAGGATATCCTGTTATTGGTTACTCGTGGTGTTAGAGGAACTATCTTTGATTGGACGGTTAGTCAAGGCTCATTTGACTTAGTTGAAGCTTTTGATCAGTATTTTGATTGGGTTTTTAAGAGTTTTGTCCGATGACTCATAGCGCTAGCCAATTAATTGGACTCTTAGGTTTAGATGGCCTTTATAGCACAACCGAAATGTTAGAGACCCTTATCAAGAAACTTAATAATGCTAAAACTCCTACTTTAAGAAGTGGGAGTTTTAACGTTTTTAGTCATCGGATAAAATTTGACAAAAAACCTTTTCCTGATTATAATAATATTAGATGACCAAGGTCATTAATTTAACTCATCATAATTATTGATGGAAAGGAAGGGATAAAATGAAAAAAACGATTATCACCTCAGCCATCACAGGTGGCATACACACTCCTGGCATGAGCGAATATTTACCTATAACGCCAGAGCAGATCATTAATGATGCATTAACAGCATATGAAGCAGGTGCAGCAGTTGTGCATATTCATGCCAGAAATCCTGAAGATGGAAGACCCACATCGGATATTGGTTTGTTTAGACAAATAGCGGCAGGTATAAAAGAAAAATCTGACTTAATTGTATGTGTCACTACAGGTGGTGGTTTAGGAATGACCATCGAGGAAAGATTGCGACCTGTGACAGAGTTAAAGCCTGAGCTAGCGTCCTGTAATGCAGGGTCTATTAATTTTGTTTTAGCACCAGCTGCAAAAAAATTAAAGCCTAAGTATGACTGGGAAGTCCCTTATCTAGAGTCAACAGAAGATTTAATTTTCTCTAACACTTTTAAAGGGATTAAAAGTTATGTACAGACAATGTATGCTAATGATACTGTGCCTGAGTTTGAAGTGTATGATGTGGGAATGATTAACAATTTAGCCTACTTTAAACAAGTGGGTGTGATTGATCGTCCGATTTATTTGCAGTTTGTCATGGGAATCCTGGGAGGCATTCCAGCAGAAACAGATAATCTTGCATTTATGGTTAAAAAGGCATATCAGCTGCTAGGGGATTCTTTTGAATGGTCAGTGGCTGCAGCGGGTAAAAACCAATTCCCAATTACAACGGCTGCATTATCCATGGGTGGACATGTGCGTGTTGGTTTAGAAGACAACTTATATTTAAGACCAAAAGTTTTGGCAAAGAATAGCGGTGAGCAAGTGGCTCAGATGAAGCAAATTATCGAAGCTACAGGTGGGCAAGTTGCTACACCTGAAGAGGCAAGAAAGATACTTAATGCCAAGGGTAAAGCGTTAGTTGCTTTTTAAGGATATAACAGCATCTTCCCTGCTTAATACTTAGACCCTTTGCTTTTATAGGGATACCCCATTATCCTCGCTGCTTAGTATTTAGACCCTTTGTTTTTTTAAAATTTAAATGTAACAAAGGGTCACATAATGCGCGACTCGGATATGTGGGGTATCCTTTAATGCTCTGAA
>SKID01000178.1 GCA_007116605.1 Tissierellia bacterium | reverse complement strand
CATTGCCACCATCGAATTAATTATTTGTTTTCCATTTTCGTCAGACGTATATAGTTTTGCTGTTTTCTCACAATATAGCTCCCATTCGTCATTCGTTAAATGTATAAAACGAACATAATAGTCATAAGGAACAAGAAACTTTTGTTTTATAGCCCTTTCCATGGAGAATTCAAAAGTGTATTCTCCGTCATTACAATTAAACACTTTATTTATGAAGTCATTAGCACCACCCTCATCAAATTGACGTTCAGGGGTTGCGGATAGCCCAATTAGACGCGATTCAGAAAGATCCATCATATTCTGCATTACACCAGGTGCCCCCATTTCATGAACTTCATCAAAAATAATTGTGAAATCCTTTAAATATGGACTAAGGAGATTCTTGAAAGTGTTACTTTGGAAACCTTGATAAGTGGTCACAATGTTTAACCTTGCATTAGGATTATTTCTAAGCAAATCAATTCCGTTCCTTACGTCATTCATTGCAGCTCCTCCATCACCAGAAAACCATTTATAAATTCTTCCAAAATTACTAGAATGTAATTCTTCTTCCCATTGGCGCACTAATTCTTGGCCAGGAACAACAAAAATATACCTATGATTATCTGGGTTATATTCTTTTACAAGGCAATTTATAGCAGTTAAAGTTTTTCCTGTGCCGGTTGCCATTGCAAATAGGCCTTTATGATTGGAGTTCACCCATTTTCGATGCGCCTCATCTTGATATGGGTAAGGTGCATCGTAAGGGAATGAAGGATAAGGCAAGAATGTTGGGTCAAGTATCGTTAACTCTGATTCAACTTTTTTTCGAACAAGACTAGGAAGTTGAAGAATGAAATCACGCCCGTTTTTAATCATAGAATCTTTTAGCTGACTGTCATCAATTTTTTGAAACCCAATTTTTTTAATTCTTGATTTCAGTTCATTTGATTCTAATTCTAGAATTTGCCATGTCTCATCTCCAAATTCAAATAGCTGTTCGAAGTTATTCACCTTTTCACTGATGGTCTTCCAAGTTGGTGATAATTTATCATCCGTCCAGAAGCTGCAATACGCTGATACATCTTCATTGTTGAATGAAAGTGCTGTTTCTGATAAATTTGCGGAACCACTTAAAACTATGAGATTGTTTTCTTCATCTCTAAAAATAAAGTTTTTTTGATGACTAATACCATAATCATCATCTTTCTTTACTAAAAATTTGATCTTTAGTTTATCGTTATATATTAGATAAGATATACAGTCTGCGAATAACTGACTATGCCCATTTTGAACAGTTTGATAAAGCGTAAATAAATCTTCAAAAAAGTTTAATTTTATTTTACTGTGATCACCTTTTATTAGTGAATTATAGTCGTTCTCTGATAGCTTTTCATTACAATAAATACGGATATTACCATTATTTAGCATAAAGTTAGCGAGAGGCCATGCCAATTTTCTGAAGCCCGAAAAAGAGAAAAAACCTAAACCCAAGTCCCACGATTTAGATTCAAGTAGGATTTCATGAAAAAGTAAAAGAATTTCATTATTGTAAAATACTGTTTTGCCTGTATCGGCCAAATCAAGCTGAGGAATATTATTTAAACCCATCTTCGAAAAAATCATTAAATGATATACCTAGAAAATCCAGTATCTTGCATAATGTACTAAACTTAATATTCCCACCATTTTCATATTTTCCATATTGAGATCGAGAAATACCTAGATCATATGCAAGATGTTCGTAATTAGTATAGCCGCGCAGCTTTCTAAAATGCCTTAAGCGATTACCTAGTTGAATTAACCTTATCTCTTTTATATCCATTATAAATATTAGATGGCTCAAATATCATGATAAACGATGAAAATAAGTACCGCTTAAAGTGTGGTTTTTGTTTTGAGGAATTAATTTCTTTTAATTATCCCTAGGATAATTAAAAAAACTCAGATAAAAAAAATGGCTACTACGTCTTTAATTTCGTTTTAGTATAATTGGTTATTTTTCAAACCATCTTGTTTTCACAAATAAGCTTTGAAAATGGCAATTAAAACATTGAAACCAGGTGCTGAGGGGTATCATCACGAGCAACTACACCTCCAAATTCCCTGGGAAAAGATCGTGTAATTGGTTGCACCGATAGTCTGCGATTACCTCGAGGACTTTGCTGAGCCATTTTTCGGGGTTGACATTTTTAAGTTTGCAATTAGCGAAGAACGTGTAGAACTTATCCCCCCGACCAACCGCATCTTGCTTAGCTTCAAAAACCTACTGATCTGTGCGCTTAATAAGAAGTACGATGAATTTACAATAGAAGATGTTTGGAGAAGTGGAGAGCTATGTGATTTCAGGAGAGTTGAAGACAGTATTTTTGGATGGTAAAGATTACGGCGAAGCTAAGTTCAACTATTGGCTGGCGAAGTGGAAAGCTTCGCAGCGAGTTGACACGAATGAGGGGTTTCGGGAAGTTGGGATTTCGGAAGTAAAGTTTCACTTTAGAATAAACTCAATTACTTTCGCGAAGATACTCCTCATATATTCGTCTCAATTTGAATCGTCTAAAATAACCTTGCAATTTGAAAAAAAATTGATTTCATTTTTTTTTCATAATCTGAAAAATACACCCTCTTGTTGCGCCACTCTTCTAAAAACACTTTGCTTACTTCTATCATTTTTTCACTTTTTTGTTTAACCCTAATTCATGACAAGGCACGATTGATTATTCCATCAACTCCCCCCCCCATAAAACTCAAACGTCACATCCAAATTCACACCTCCTTCATCTCCTTCAGGCACTTCAATGGAGAGTTCAAAATCCTCAAAGGTGACATCCGTGACAGCTGTATGCAGCATTTTATTGCCGGATGGTTCCTCTACTACAAAGCCATTTTTCCAGAGGTAGGCCAAATAAAGGATGTTTTCTTCTCTGTCTGTGAGTG
>SKID01000026.1 GCA_007116605.1 Tissierellia bacterium | reverse complement strand
TTGAAAAAAATCTCCCCCTCACTATTTTGATGGGAGATGTGAACGGTCTCAAACTAATTAATGATTCCTTTGGTCATGATGTAGGAGATCAAATATTAACCAGTGCAGCCAAAGCATTAAAGCGTAACTTCAGAGGAGATGATATTGTCGCAAGAGTGGGTGGCGATGAGTTTGCTATAATACTTCCTAATACATCTCTTAATGATGCTGAAATGATGATAAAAAGAATTAAAAATTGTCTTAAACAAATCAAAGTCAATGACATAGAAGTATCTATTGCTTTTGGACATGAGACAAAAACAACTGCTTTAGAAGACATTCGATTAGTTATAAAGAAAGCAGAAGATATGATGTATAGCAACAAGCTTTTTGAAGGTCCGAGTGTGAGAGGTAAAGTAATTGAAAACATTATGGAAACCATCAATGCAAAAAGTAACCGAGAGAAAGCACATTCAGAAAGAGTTTCCGAATTGTGTGTAGCAATAGGTAAAGCATTAGATCTCGATGAAGTTGAGATTAACAAACTAAAAATTCTAGGTTTACTTCATGATATAGGCAAAATAGCAGTTTCTGATGAAATATTAAACAAGCCATCAGGTTTAACAAATAATGAATACAAAGAAATTTGCCGACATGCAGAGGTGGGCTATCGCATCTTAACTACTTCCAATGATATGGGAGAAATGGCTATTTATGTGCTACATCATCATGAACGATGGGATGGGAATGGGTACCCTAAAGGTCTCGTAGCAGATGAAATACCCCTACCTTCTAGAATCTGCTGTATAGCAGATGCTTATGATGCCATGACCAGTTATAGAACTTATCGCCCTGCAATGTCAACAAGTTTCGCCATCGGAGAGTTAAGAAAAAACGCAGGAAAACAATTTGATCCTAACTTAGTAGAAATCTTTACTGAAAAGGTGTGGCCTAATCTAAAAAATGGCCATAAAGAATAATTGATCATTGGTCAACTAGCTAAGCGCCTTAATGATACCAATAAGGCGTTTTTCGGTTATGAAAAATCTTAGAAAAGTATCCATTCTTAGCAAAAAAACAATGAATACTTCTTGATGAAAGATGTTTTATGTGATAAAATTAGTTGCTCGCAGAACGAATGATTAGGAGGCGAAATGAAGTTCTTCAATCGGACGGCACAGCTAAAGGAGCTGGAAATCCTTCAACACATAGAAAACAACCCAGATTGCACACAAAAAGAATTGTCTGCATTAATTAATGCGACAGTTTCAATGATTCACAAATACATTGAAGCATTAGAAGAAAAAGCTTACTTAGTGAGGGAATATGCATCTCGAAAAGTGGTTTATTATCGTATCACACAGAGTGGTATTCAAAGGAAAAACTATTTGACAATTAGCTATACAAAAGAGTTGATGGATTTGTATAAACTAGCTAAAGAAAATGTAGAAATATTTGTGCATCATCTTGTCAAAAAGGGATATCGTCGGGTTTTATTATATGGAGCGGGGGAAGTAGCCGAAACAATACTCAATGTTTTGCGAGATATGGACGAGCAATTATTAACGGTTATCGGAATTGTCGATGACGATGAAAAAAAGAAAAACCAAACAATGATGGGGTATCCAATTATTGGACCTGAAAAGATTAAGCAATATCCAGCTGATGGAATTGTGGTGACAACTTATGCCTATGAGGATATGATAATGGACCGATTAGGGAGAAATGGTTTTGATATGGACAAGGTGGAGAGGTTTTTTGGGTGAGGGATGGTAAGTGGAAAGATTGGATTTCTAAGGCGACGTGAGTATCCTGAAAGGACCAGAACCACAAGATGTAGCATAAAAAAGTCAAGAAAAAAATGAGTTATGCAAGATGTAGATTTGATCAACCACTTGGTTCTAAATATACAGACATAGTATAATCAATGATGAAGGGAGTGATCTTGTGAAAAAGAAAAATGATATTGCTATTCGTTCGAGCGCAGCAGAGTATCTTACATATATTGCAGCAACAGGTGATGATTCTCAAAGCTTTGAGATGAGATACGAAGACGAGAATATCTGGCTTACACAAAAGATGTTGGCTTCTTTATACGATGTTGAAATTCCAACGATAAATGAGCATATCAAAAAAATATTTTCTGATCACGAGCTTCAAGAGGAGGCAACTATTAGGAAATTCCTAATAGTTCAAACTGAAGGTTCACGTAAAGTAAACAGAGAAGTCAAGCATTATAATTTACAAGTCATTATCGCTGTTGGGTTTAAAATCAATAATGAACGCGCTGTACAATTTCGGAAATGGGCAAATCAAATTGTAAAAGATTTTACGATTAAAGGGTTTGCAATGGATGATGAACGATTAAAAAATGGGGGAACTATTTTAACAGAGCAATATTTTGAAGAACAGCTTCAACGTGTTCGTGAGATTCGACTAAGCGAAAGAAAATTTTATCAAAAGATTACTGACATATATGCAACAGCTATTGATTATGATGTGAATGCAACAGCTACAAGGCGATTCTTTTCAACAGTACAGAACAAACTACATTGGGCTATTCATGGACAGACTGCTGCAGAAGTCATCTATAAGCGCGCAGATGCAGAAAAGAAACATATGGGGCTAACAAGTTGGAAAGATGCACCGAATGGGAAAATCCAGAAGTTTGATGTATCTGTTGCTAAGAATTATCTAAATGAATCAGAAATGGCACAACTACAGAGACTTGTTTCTGCTTATCTTGATATTGCAGAGGACATGGCACTTCGGCATATACCCATGACCATGAGCGACTGGGAAGCCCGACTGAACCGCTTTATCGAAGCCACAGACCGTGGTGTTTTACAGGACGCAGGAAAGGTCACCGCTGAAATTGCTAAAGCACATGCAGAGAGCGAATTTGAGAAATATCGAATTGTGCAGGACAGGCTGTTTAAAAGCGACTTTGATAA
>SKID01000005.1 GCA_007116605.1 Tissierellia bacterium | reverse complement strand
ATTTTTACAGCAATTATAAAAAACAATACTGACATAATTAAACTAAAAAATTCTATCATCACTAAATACCTCCATTTATTTCATACCTTTATCATAAATGACTGACATTGATAAACCATTAAACAATTATTAAGATTTGATTAATCAGTTGACAAAAAAAAAATATCTCTATATACTTTGAATATCAAAGTATTCTTGTTGAGACGAGGGATAACAATGCATTCAAACCATGATTCGTTAAATAAAATACTAGTGAAGCTCTTTAACGATATTTTGAAGATCGAGGAGAAATACTTGTGTCGCGGTGATTTTTCTGATCTTACCATGACAGAGTTTCACATCATCGAAAATATTGGTCTCAGTGGCGACCGTACCATGTCTGAAACTGCTAAAGACTTAAGAGTTACTTCTGGCACTTTGACTATTGGCATAGACAATTTAGTTAAGAAAGGTTATGTTAAGCGTCAAAGAGATCATGAAGATCGACGTAGAATGGTGATTGGTTTAACCGACGAAGGACTGAAAGCTTTTAGGGCCCATCAACAATTCCACGAAGAAATGGTCAATCATACTTTGGAGGACTTATCTCCTGAACAAGAAAAAGTACTCATCAAAGCACTTTTTAATGTAGACAAATATTTCAAAAAAAAATATCATGCATAAAACTATGAATGGAGGCTATTATGGCAATTAAACTTGTTACAGACAGTACGAGCGATATCCCTAAAGATTTAGCGGAGAAATTAGGGATTACAGTAGTACCCCTAAGAGTCAACTTTGGCGATGAATCTTTTTTAGATGGTGTCGAACTAAAGATTGAAGATTTTTATCCAAAATTAGCAGCTTCTAAAGAACTACCTAGCACTTCTCAAGTCAATCCTGGAGAATTCATTGAGGTCTTTAACGAGCTACTGGATCAAGGGGATGAGGTTATTGGTGTTTTTATTGCCAAGGAATTGAGCGGTACTTATTCCTCTGCAAAAATTGCCAAAGACACCATTGGTTCAGAAAAAATTCATCTCATTGACTCACGTGGCGTCACCACTATGATATCCCTTATGTTGATGGAAGCTGCAAAAATGATTGAAGAAGGCAAAAATGTTGAAGAAATTATTCAGAAGGTAGAGACAATGACAGGCGCAATGAAATCTGCTTTTATTATTGACACGCTTAAATATTTGGTTAAAGGCGGACGATTGTCCAAAACTCAAGGGGCAGCCGGCAGTTTGCTAAATGTTAAACCTATCATCAAAGTCGAAAATGGTGTGGTAGAAACGATTCATAAAGCAAGAGGCTCCGCTAAAGCTATTAAATGGTTAGTTGATTTTGTTAAAGAAGGTGGCTATAGTTTAGAAAACAAAACGGTATTTATCGTCAACTCTAATGCTCCTGAGTTAGGCTTGAAAATCGAAGAAGCTTTGAAAGAACACTTCTCTATTAAAGAAGTCATCCATACTCAAATTGGTGCAGTTGTTGGTACTCACGCAGGGCCAGGTTGTGGTGGAATCGTGTTTTGTGCCTTAGATTAATATCGTAGCGCTATTATCTAGGATCAGTAAAAGAAGCAACCTGTTGTTTAATCTCTCAAATGATTAAACAACAGGTTTTTTTTATTTTGCACACACATTCTGAAACAGATCTTGAGATTGATTGTCTTTTAAATATGAACGATATTTTTCACATATTTTTTTGTGAATTTCTCTCATCACCTCATGTCCCTCTTGATCTTTCAAGGGAAATTTGACTAATAGCCCCTTTTTTTCCACCTTCACATCATGGCATAGACCTTCTAATAGCTGATTCATTTCTTGGGCTATTTTTTTAACCTTTGCTCTGTATACTAAGACGATTTCATTATTATATGAGTCAAAGCTTAGTCCAAAAGCATTTTGCTTTCTCATAAGGATTTGCGTCCCCTTTGAATTTGAAAATGTTGACCTAATCCACAAATTTTGGCATTTTCTTTTTTGAGCTTCTAAGATCGCTTTGTGATGAATGACTTTCGCCCCATTTTGAGCATAATGATAACATAACTCAAAGTCAATGGCATGTATGATTGAAGCATCTTCTACAATTTTGGGATCTGCCGTCATCACACCCTCTACATCAGTGTATATCACAACTTCATCAGCCTTTAAGGTTGAACCCAGAACCACTGCTGTTGTATCACTGCCCCCTCTGCCTAAAGTGGTGATATCTCCTTCTTTGGATAATCCTTGAGATCCAGCAATAACCACTACTTTGTTTTCTTTTAAGTGCTTTTTAATTGTTTTAGGTCTCACAGATATGACATCAGAGTCAAAATGTTGCTCATCAGTCATAATCCCTGCTTGCCAGCCTGTTAAACTAACAGCTTGTATGTTTCGCCTTTGAAGATTAGAAGAGACAATTGCCGCAGTAATCACTTCTCCACAGGAATATATCATATCGACTTCTCTACGGTTTTCTTTGGTTTCATAACTATCATTAGTATTGATAAGACTAATCAGAGTATCCGTTGCATAAGGATCTCCTTTTCGTCCTTGAGCTGATACGACAACGACTAAGTCGTCATATTTTTGTTTATACTGATTAATTTTTTCATAAACCAGTTCACGACTTTTTTCAGTCGCAATAGATGTTCCACCAAATTTTAAAACCGCTAATGCCATTGATTTCTCTCCTTAATTCATAAGATTCTTAAACTTTTTTAGTCATCGGGTAAAACAAGTTGCTGAGTCGCCCATGATATGACCCTTTCCTGGGGATACAACAGCATCTTCGTTTCTGACTATCAAGGATGAAATAGTGTCCTCCCTACTTAATATTTAGATCCTTTTCTTTTTTAAGATTTAAATGAAGAAAAGGATCACATAATGCGCGAATCGGACACATATTTAATCCTTTGTTTCTTATTGATGCAACAGTATCTTCGTTGCTTAGTATTGAATCCTTTGT
>SKID01000115.1 GCA_007116605.1 Tissierellia bacterium | reverse complement strand
TGTCTAACATCATGGCTTTTCCTTCACTAAAATCTAAGAATTTCTTAAATATTATTTTAAATTTCTCCCCATTCTCAGCAATCGTCTCCCTGGTCATCAAGTTCCTCATCCCAGTTCGATCGCTAGGATCTCCTACCATCGTTGTGCCACCACCTATGAGAGCAATGGGTCGATGTCCATGTTGTTGCATATGAGTCATTACCATGATTTGTATGTAGTGACCAATATGTAAACTATCCGCCGTTGGATCAAATCCAATATAAAATGTAACGGATTCTTTTGACAAGAGTTCTCTTATCTCTTCTTCGTGAGTGCATTGCTCAATATAACCTCGTTGCATCAAGACGTCAAAAACATTTGTACTGTTCATTTTTAAACCTCGCTTTCCTTTTTTAAAATAAAAAAACCCTTGAAATCATCAAGGGCGATTGTGATCGCGGTACCACCTTTATTCACTATTGATATCAATAGCCTCAAAAGTCTTTATCGCAGACGATACGTCACAGTTTCCTGTAAATGCTCCGAAATCGTAATTCACTTGCCTCCACGACTATTTTTTCACCAACCAAATAGTTCTCTAAACCATGCATACAAGCTACTCTTTTCATCACTGCATCATTGTTTCTATCTCAAAGACATCATAATATAGGGTCTGTACTTTGTCAAGTATCCTTGAGGGACTTTTTCCACTCTTTTTTAGACAACAATGCTTATAATGATCAACTTTTTTTCATTGTAGTTATCGGCTGATGCATCGTGGATCATCAACTGCTCAAGGATCAAATGCTCAGGATTTTGCCTAGATTTTGAAAATTCTCATTTATTAAGATTAATTCATAATAAAGTGATTGCTTTTTGTGTAGAAAGGACTATATTCATAGGTAGGAGGTGTGAAATGGATAAAATATTAACAGAACTTGGTGTTCTATCTTATTTCATCATTTTTTTTGCTAAAATAATTGAAGTATCGATGTCAACTGTCCGAATTATGTTTGTGGCAAAAGGAGAAAGGGTTAAAGCTGCATTTATTGCTTTTTTTGAAATACTGATCTGGATTGTTATTGTTAGTTCCGTCCTATCAAATATTAACGAAGATCCCATTAGAGCTTTAGTCTATTGCGCTGCTTTTGCTATCGGTAACTATATTGGAGTCTATATCGAATCAAAACTTGCAGTAGGCCTTTCATCCATTCAAGTCATTACACAAGATGGATTAGGTCATGCATTAGCCGATGATTTAAGAGCTCATGGATTTGGTGTCACCATTATCAAAGGAGAAGGGAAAGATACATTTAAAGAAATCTTACTCATTCATCTTAAAAGACGACGTATTAGAGAAGCTGTAGATGTTATTAATGAAAAAATGGTTAATGCCGTTGTCATTGTCAACGAAGTGAAGGCACTAAGAGGTGGCTACATCAAGAAATAACCCTAATGAAAAAACTCCAGACAATCATTGTTTCTGGAGTTTTTTATAAAACGCCTTTATCCGATAACTAACGCTGCTAAGACTCCCACTTCTTCAAGTAAGAAATAAGAACTGTGAATCCCTGGATACGGGTGTCTATCATTCGCTTAGTGTTAAAAACACCCTCTGAATCCCTGTTTCCTGTTGATTCGTCAACCCTAATAACATGTATCAATTTAATACTCACCTACTAATTCACAATCATTTCTGATTAAATCTTCATAGGTCTCTCTTTTCACCATTAATTGGTGGTCATTTCCATTAATCAACACCACTGGTGGTACTGTTAGTTTGTTGTAACGACTAGCCATGCAGTAATTGTAGGCTCCTGTACTCTTAATGGCAAGTAAATCTCCTGATGCTATTTTGGGTAGACAAATATCTTTGATTAAAATGTCTCCTGATTCGCAACATTTACCACAAATTGTCACACATTGGTCTTTCTTTTCATTTTGTTTATTAACTAGTTCTGCTTCATACCTTGCACCATAAAGGGCTGGTCTAATATTATCCGTCATACCACCATCTACTGAAACATAAGTCCTGATTCCAGGAATCTCTTTGATCGACCCTACACGATATATTGTCAATCCAGCTTCACCCACAATAAACCTTCCTGGTTCCATGACTACCGCGGGGATTTGCAAGTTATGATCTGTGCAGTAGTTAGTGATTTTTTCCATAATAGGGTCCACAAAAAAGGAAATTGATTTAGGTTGATCTTGTTCGTTATAATAAATTCCAAATCCTCCACCTATATTGATTTCTTTAACTGTGTGGTGCCATTCTTCTTTTGTTCTTTTTACCATATCCAACATCACGTCCAAAGCATTGAGATATGCATCATTTTGATGTAACTGAGATCCTATATGGAAATGGTATCCTAGAAAATTGAGTCCGGGTGCATAGATTGCTTTTTTTACAGCATCCTTTAGCTGCTCCTCGATTAAAGGAATACCAAACTTAGAATCCACTTGTCCTGTAGTAATATAGCTATGGGTGTTTGCCCTTATGCCTGGGGTAATTCTAAATAGTATGGATGCCTTTTTATTCATTTTTTGAGTCAATTCAATCAACCTATCTAACTCATAAAGGTTATCTACGATAATCCTTCCTATACCATAAGATAAAGCCATCTCTAATTCTTCATTGGACTTATTGTTTCCATTAAACTCAATTTTTTCGGGTGGAAAACTTGCTTTCATAGCTACAAAGAGTTCTCCTCCAGATACCACGTCTAAGCACAGACCTTCTCTTTCAATAATTTTGCACATACCCATCGTTAAAAAAGCTTTTGCAGCATATGCAGCTCGGGTGTTTTCATACTTATTCAGAAAACTATCCCTTATTTCTGAACATTTATTTTTTATAGTGGTTTCTGACAATACATACAGTGGCGTTTGATATTGATCAACCAAATCTTGGACCACACAATTTTCAATCATTGTTTTTCCATTTTCTTCTCTTAACATCATCTC
>SKID01000281.1 GCA_007116605.1 Tissierellia bacterium | reverse complement strand
TGATGCTTATGAAACCAGTATAAATAAAATTTTTTCAGCAGGAGACATGAGAATGGGTCAGTCTTTAGTCGTTAAAGCCATATTAGATGCAAAAAAAG
The DNA here is from genome assembly GCA_007116605.1 of Tissierellia bacterium. Taxonomy (GTDB): domain Bacteria; phylum Bacillota; class Clostridia; order Tissierellales; family Dethiosulfatibacteraceae; genus 38-11. Next base: position 2,855 of record SKID01000281.1, on the reverse strand, counting down.
CCGCGGTAAAGGTAGATGAGTTTCTCCGATGACTCCCTGCTTAGTATTTAGACCCTTTGTGGAGGATAAAACCGTATCATCGCTGCTTAGTATTTAGGTCATTTGCTTTTTTATTATTTAAAGGAAGCAAATAACCACATAATGCGCGACTCTGATACGTGTTTTATCCTTTAATAAGCTGAAGTTGAAGCAAAGGATCACGTAATGCGCGACTCAGATGCATGTTTTATCCTTTTTACTTACTGAATCAAATGGAAGCAAAGAATCCTAGAGTTCTGTTTATTATTAAAATAAAAACAAAGTAGTGTTCCATGTCTTAAAAAAGAAGCAGACATTCTGTTTCTTTTTGTTTTGCCTTTTAAAAATAGTATAAATTAGTTATAATGAAATGAATACAGATAGTGAGGACGTCATGCATTATAGTGAAATTATTTTATTGTCTCAAATTGAAGGTATTGGTAGAAAGACATTATGGCGTGTTATAATGGAAGCGCAGGAGCATCATCAGGATACATTAGACTGGAAAGATTATTTAGGAATAATAGAAAAATATAAAAAGCGCGTGTTTTCTAGAAATCAAATTGATCAAGCTAAGCAAAAAACTGAACGCGTGTTGGAGTGGACTTATAGGCAAGGTATTCATATCTGTGGGTATAATCATGAAAATTATGCTGTGGAATTCAACAAATTTGGAACAGATAGACCTTTGCTTTATTATATTAAAGGGGATAAAAACATTCTCCAAAATAAGAAGAGAGTGGCCATTGTAGGTACTAGAAATCCAACAAAAATGGGTTATGAAAATGCAAAAAAATACGCTCAATTACTAAGTGAATTAGGCTTTACCATTGTATCCGGTTTGGCAAAAGGTTGTGATACAGCTGCCCATAAGGGTACAATAAAGCAGAAAAAAAAGACAGTTGCCATTCTTCCATCTGGTTTTAATCATATTTATCCCCGTGAGAATCAAAATCTTTCAAGAGAAATTGTTAATTTAGGTGGTGCATTGATTTCAGAGTATAGCCCTTTTGATGAAGTAGAGACTTATCATTTTATAGAACGAAATCGAATACAAGTGATGTTATCACAAAGTGTGTTTATCATAGAAAGCTCTATGAAAGGAGGTACTTGTCATACATATCAGTATGCTAAAAAGTTGAAAGTGCCTCTATGGGTTCCTAAATCACCCACCAGTCCACTAACTAAAAACATATTAAGCAACCATGAAGGAATAGCAATTGAGAGCTTAGAAGATATTATCGCTGGCATTCAAAATTTGAAACTTGATTCGATGATGATTCCTATATAGCTACACTCAGGTTTAGTTAGCGTTTTATCCGATGATAAACAGTGATAAGCCTAAAGTAGAAGGCAAGTATCGTATAAAGGTCTCTCGCATTCAGTTTGCGTTGCAAACTCCATATGAATCCAAAGTCGTGGTTATTCTAGTAAAAGCATATAAAATGTTCAAGACGGGGAGTAGATACAACAAGGTGGTAATCCCTGTTACAACAAGTAAAACATTATAAAGGAAGGTCTAACATGAAATTAACGTACAATACCCATACGGGTAGATATGTTTTAATCAATGAAATGAGGGATCAACGCAAAGATGATTTTGTAAAAACTAAAGATCAACAAGAGAATTGTCCATTCTGTCCTGGTCAACTAAAAGATATGAACTGTCTAAGATATGAGCATCGAATCGATGACAAGTGGGTGACAAGATCTATAGACAATAAGTATCCTGCATTATTATGTGACGAAGAATTGCATGAATCGGGTGAAATCGACTATGGAAAACATGAAGTAATGATTGAATGTCGAGAGCATCTGAAGTCATACTATGACTTTTCGATGGTAGACTTTGAAAGAGTTGTTGAAATGTTTAAGAATAGATATATTGAATTAAATGAAGATGAAAAAACAGAAAGTGTTGTGATTTATAAAAACCACTTAAAAAGTGCAGGTGCGTCTAAAATTCACTCGCATAGTCAGATTTTATCCATGTCTTTTATTGCCCCTGAACTGGAAAAAGAATTGTCATTAGATAACAATCAACAAATTGATACCAACTGTATTATTCGTCAGACGGCAAATTTGATTGCTTATGCTCCCTGTGATGCTTACTTGTCAGGTGAAGTGATTATCACGCATAAACAAAGCCAAAGATTTGATTTATTAGAGAATAATGAAACAATAGAGCTTGCAGAACTTATGCAACACATCTTTGGTAAAATCAAGAAAATATATGGCGCTATTCCCTTCAATCTGTTTGTACATTCTTTGCCCAAAAATGCAATGCATAAGCATTTTAAATGGCATGTTCATATCATCCCAAGAAAAGGCAACTTCGGTGGTTTCGAGTTAAGTACAGGCCTATATATTAATTCTTTGAATATTCATGAAATGGTAGAACAATTTAAGTAGTCAGTCTTGCCATAGCCATTGACTAATTATACTCACAATATTGAAATTTTTGTTGGCAGACTAAACGCAATACTACTCTTTGCTTTACTTTTTCAATTAAGATAGGTCAATAAAATTTGTAAAAACAGTTGACATGTAGAGCGAGGATGAGTATAATAAGTCTTGTGATTGTCGCGCGGGTGTGGCGGAATTGGCAGACGCGCTAGACTTAGGATCTAGTGTTTAGGCGTGGGGGTTCGAGTCCCTCCACCCGCACCATCACAAAACCACCAAAGATTTTGGTGGTTTTTATGATTTCAGAAATTGTGTAGCACAGAAAACCATTATCTTTAGGTGAGGGATAGCGACATGCTCGGGTGTATAATAGAAAAAAAATGATCCTATGGTTCTCCTTTTGTAAGCGTTTGATTTAAGACACTTTTTTT
>SKID01000028.1 GCA_007116605.1 Tissierellia bacterium | reverse complement strand
ATTTGTGTCCCGTCAAGATTGGCATATTGTATGGCTGTCTCATATAAATATTTTGTCTGAATAGGGTTAACCTGAAAAAATGAGTGTGGAGAGATATCAAACTTATAACCCATCAGTTCGTCCTGTAAATAAGATTGTCCATATATTTTTTTGGTTTTTTGTCCTAAAATGACATTGGTTTGTTTTTCATTAACATTAAAATAAATGCTTACCAATTCAGGAACCTCAGCTAATAACTGATCTATTATTTCTCTTTTATAGGGTAATTTGTTTTTAGATGCCACAATAATCAACATCAACTGGTTATTCTGATTTGATCGGATCATTAAATGTTTTATCAGCCCTATATGTGTTTTTTCATCATAAGGTTCTAATTTGAACGCCATCATTATCTGTCTAAACGTATTCACTACTTTTTCGGCTAATGGATGTTGAATCAGACATGACTCTAAATCTACTATCTCATGACTTGCTACTTTGTAAGCTCCTATAGCAACCCTGCCTTTATCCTTGACAACGGGATAGGATCCTTTATTTCTATATCGATAGGGATTTGTCATGCCTATAGTATCATGAAATATTATAGTCTCATCAGATATAAGTTTGCCAATTTCTGTCTGAACACGTCTTTTTTTAAGTTTTAATTGATCTGAGTATGCCATTTGCATGATTTGACAACCACCACATGCTTCAAAGTATGGACAAGGAGGTACCCTGCGTTGAGGTGATTTTTGAATAATTTCTACACATGCCCCAATACCATAATTCTTTTTAACTTCCTTTATTTTCACTTTTACTCTATCTTCAGGTATAACATCATCAACAAAAATAACTAGACCTTGGTGTTTAGCTACACCTTGTCCACGATGATTCATATCTGTAATTTCAACTATATGAACACTGTTTTTTTCCATCATATTTTTGTTCCTTTTCTAATTAATTATTTATCTATAGTATATTAGTTTAAGACAACTTTCAACAGTTTAATAGGCTAAAATTTTAATATCGTGTAAATGATTTAATGAGTGACTAATCAACAGATTAACTCAGTATCTATTAACATTGTCTTGGAGTCATTTTCATTATTAAATCTTAACGAAGTTATTTATTTTTTAGTCTTTTTAGTATATAATAACACTAGTTTCCCAAGGAGAATTGAAATGAAATCCATACAAACCTTATTGCTTATTTTAATTATTTTATTTGTAGGTTCAACCATGCCTTTAATCTTGTCTCCCATCGATTATAGCGCTACTGTAGAACAGAACCAAGCAGAAGAACCTGTCCCTGTCTTTACATTAAGCATTCAAACACATACAATCCAACAAACCACCTCTTTTTCTATGATCTTAGAATCTGATTTACCTGTTATGATTCCTATTGAAAAAGATTATCTTTTCCAATTATATGTTTATAATAATTATGGTGATTTTGTTCATTCACAGTTAATCGGCTCTACAGATTCATTATCTTTGGATGATAACCAATTATTCATAAGCCCTGATCAATCAATTGAATATGCCTTTCCATTTTCTCAAAACCAGTGGGCTTTACCTAACGGGCAATACCGTTTCGAAATCATCGCATTGAATGACCAGTTTATGGGTTTATCCACAACTTTTTCTATGGATTTGAATCAAGGTGGGCATTATATTCCTGCTTCGAATACAGCGCCTCAAGGTCAGGTAGGTGTGCCTTACTATTTAGTTACAGAAGATAATCATTTAGTTCCCGTCACAAAATGGATGAATGGCAGTCAACTGACCCATCGTTTAATATTACAAGCTTATCAGCAAGATAGTTCTTTAGAAGGATTGCATCCCGCTGTGGGAGGTATCAACTATATTATATCACGAGATAATGTGATTTATATTGATATTCCTATTGACGATCCTATCTATACTTCTGAAGATGATCAGATTGCTTATAATGCCTATGTAGCTTTTGTCCAACCCTTTTTTAATCTTCCAAATATAGTGCGTGTCCGTTTTACACTTGATAATTTAGTTAGGGAGCATTTCTTTAATAATCAATATATTCGATTCGCCATTGATTATGAACAGCCTCCTGCTGTTTTTATGCCTGTGCTCATTGGTGACCGATACTTTTTAACCGAAAAACATCTCCCTATCATAGAAGAGGAAACTGTTGATGACACTATTAATCGATTGATTGAACACCTGAACACCGTGCCTTGGATTGATTTAGAGAGTCAAATAGAACCTGATACTATTACCATTTCAATCCATACACAGATATCGTCCCCTTTTATTGAACAAGGCTTGTTTGCTTTAATCATGGATAGCTTAGTTTATACCATCCGGTCTGTTGATACAGCTCGACCTATATTTTTAGATACAACACAAGAGGTTGTGCTTGATATTATCGACTTAACACAACCTCTCCAAAAAAATCCCTATATCAATGTTATTTCCCAGGAAATCACACCCTAACTATTCAATGCGGACGGCATGAACAATCACCCGTGCGTTATCGTACCAAAAATTACAGGTTACTAAAGTGATAATTTCATCGTCAAGTCCCACTTGGAGATCTGTTTGATACACAGATCTTCTTTTTATTTCGTCAATAAATTCTTGAAAAACATTGTCATCTCTATATTTTGTAAACAAATAATATTCTTCTCGATTTAAATCAACCACATATGCTGAAAAAATTTGCCATTTGGATTCCGAATCGAAATGGTCCATAATAACAAGATTATGATTTTCAAAATAACGTTTTAATGAACCACTTTGGACATAAAAAGTTAAATCAGAAAACATAGTTCCGTCTATCATTTTGTGACCATAAATATTGTAGTTTCGATTTTCTCCAAAAGCACCATTTCTAAAATCCATATATATAGCGCCTCTCACATCCCGTTTTCCTAAATAGTTATGGGTTAAATAAAAGTCGTTATCTGTGGTCTGAACCACAGGATAATCAATACTTGT
>SKID01000072.1 GCA_007116605.1 Tissierellia bacterium | reverse complement strand
TTTATGACCATTTCTCTCTGACATTTTTGACGCAAACATTTTATCCATGGCCGGATCTAGTGGAGGTCCAGTAAAGACATCAACAACTTGTGGTTTTTTAACTTTAATTGTCAATATAGTGGTATCATCACCGGGCTTATCATTGTATAGGTTATTGCAAACTCCTAAAAAATTGCCATTGACAAGACTTGCTGTTTTATTCACTATGGCAAGATTTTTTAAGTAATCATTGATTTCATTCCATGCCCATCCAAGATTTAACATGGCACCTACACCAGCGTGTACAGCACCATCACTGACTACAGAAATCATGTCTCCTTCTTCCAAAGCGATTTTACTTTCAAGAATTTTTTTTCCAGATATGGTGATTTCATGTTTAACTAAAGGAATGTTTCGTCCATGGCGGTAGAAAAAAACTGCTGGATTATCACACTCAGCTAAATACATGTTTTGGTTTTGATCAATTTTTATAATGGTAAAAGTAGAATAAGCTAATTGTCTGACTTGACATTGAGGCAAAGTGTTTAAAATCGTTTCAACTGTATCTCTTAAAGAAGCTCCATTTTTAAGCATGGTTGAAGCAATTTTTGATGTGAGGGTGGATAAGATATTCGCCTTAACACCACTTCCTAATCCATCTGATAGCACCAATACCGTTTCCTCGTCTCCTTTAACCACTTCAACATGGTCTCCACACAACTCTTCGCCATATTTATTCAAGTTTTTATAATTAATGTCTAAATGAAAGGTCATTTCATCTCACCCTCTTCAGATTCTACAATATTTTTAAGATTGAGCAGGGCTATTTTAGCCTCAGCAGTTGTTTCTCCCAATAAGCCTGCAATCTCCTGAGCCACGCGCATTTGCCTATCTATTACATTATTAACTGTTTTTAGAGTATTTAGTTTTAATTCGGTTAATTCTTCACTTCTTTTCTCAACATCTGTCACATTGGAAAAGATTCCCAGTACTAATTGATGTTCTTCGATATACATTAAGTATTCCATGAGCTTCAGATTATAGTTTGGTAAATGGATTTTTTTACCTATGATATTTTCTTTATTCTCTATTGCATACTTAAAATCTTCTTGGGTCATAATCATCGAAATGTCTTTTCCTTTGATTCGACTAACTGAGATGTTAAATGCTTTCTCGCCTTGCGGATTCATATCCACAACGCGCATGTTTTTATCTAGTAATATCAAAATATTAGGAGAAACTTCAAAAATGACATTAGATAATCTCTCTGCTTTCATCCGCATATTTGGAATACACATCTCTAAATGTGAAATACCTTCAAGTACTGATTTTGCTTTTTCTCTACAAGTATCATAACCACAGGCACCACAGTTTAACTCATCTTCTTTATGATATTTACCAATTTTTTCTAAAACTTCTTTTATTTCTAACTCAGAATAATCGGGATACTGATAGGGTGTCCCTCCAAATACTCGATTAAATCCACTTAAAGCTTCAAAATCAAATGTCACTGTGGATTCCCATCTTTCATCTACCACATCATTCAGGCGATTATTGAGCCTTATTTTTCTTTCAAACAATGTGCCTGAGTTTTTAGGAATAGCAGGTCCTCCAAGACAGGCTCCATGACAAATATTGGCTTCAACACATACATTTTGAATTTGTCCCTCTTTTATAGCATCAAACAGTTCCATACACTCAGTAAAACCATGAACTGCTAATATGGTTTTTCCTTTGTCTTTAGCCGCATTTTTAATTCCAGGCAAGATACCTCCATCTCGGGGATATTTACCTCCTACTTTTCCAGCTTGACTAGATGGTTTTTGAGGTTCAAAGTCATCTACAGTTAAGGATTTGTTTTTCAACCACATATCTAACTCTTCAAATGAGATCACCGCATCAATAATGCCATTATATTGCTGAGTAGAAGCTTCATATTTTTTAGAAATGCAAGGACCAAGAAAAACAACAAAGGCATCTTGTCCATACACTTGCTTTAACATTTTTCCATGTAATTCCATGGGGGAATCTATAGGTAGTAAATAATCAGATAATTCTGGGTAGTAGGTTTTTATCATTAAATTCACTGACGGACAGCAGGAAGTAATGTAATTGTTTCTCTCTGTACTGTCTATATATCGATTAAATAAATCCGTCACAGCCTCTGCAGCTACTGCCGTTTCTTCAACAGCAAATACTCCAATACCATACAGTGCTCCAATGAGCTTGTCAGGTTGATCATAGATACCATGGTAAGAAGGTGCTACACTAATAATGACCTTTCTGCTTTTTAAAGCGTCTTCGAAACTAAATAAATCAGTATGAATATTTCTTGCATTTTGTGGACATACTAAGAAACACTTTCCACAAGCAATGCATTTTTCATCAATAATCTGAGCTTGATCATCTACGATACGAATCGCTTTTACAGGACAGTTACGAACACATTTATAACAGTTTTTACAATTGGCTGGATAAAAATCTAGTACCTTCATCACATTATCTCCTACAGAGCTGCTTGTTCAGAAAATCCTTGGCATTTTGCGGTGTCAATGAATGTATCTCATTATCTATTCTTACGGAAACGGCACGTGTACACTGACCCAAACAAAATGATGCTTTTACAGTAAACTCATCTTTCAATTCATTTTCTTCAATCCATGCTTTCACTTGTTCTATCACATCATAAGATCCTTTTAAGTGACAAGCACTCCCTACACATACAAAAATATCTTTCATGGCTACATACCTCCTTGTTGATGCTAGTATACCGATTAAAGCTATAAAAGTCAATAGATATCGTTAATTTTTTAACTATTTAATTTGTTAAGATTTCGCTATATTTGGGTTTATTTTAACAATGGTTGTGTCAACAAAAGATGACAAGGGGGTTATATCGTTAATTAAATAACAATATAGCCTCCTTGTCATAAATTTTTTAAAGTTAAATAATTTGTTTCCTATTTTAGTAATCTCATCATATTCTTTAT
>SKID01000127.1 GCA_007116605.1 Tissierellia bacterium | reverse complement strand
CTCATCTTTATTTCTCCTTTTTCTGGTGAGATAGCACTGCGGAGTCATCGGATAAATTTTCTATCAATAGTGTCTTTTAATCTCCACGCTCCTTTGCCATAGCAACTCACTTTTTTATAATTCAGTAATCCTTTTCGGTCTCCCAATGACATAATAGATAAATAATCCGATTGAGGTTTATATGTTTTTAAAGGCTTGTTTAGTTTTTGCAACACTAAATTCTGACATAAGATAGGTGCTTGTCTTACTGGATATACTCCAGCTTTTTTGATAGATGGATTGTCTAAAAAGGTGATGCAATCGCCTACACCGAAAACAGAATCACTTGATAGACTTTTTAAAGAACCATCCACAAGTAAGTAGCCCTTTTGGTCCACTTTTAAATCTGACTTCATGAGTAAATGAGGCGATCTGGGACCCGTAGCATAAATCATCTTATCATAAGGTATTTTTGTATCATGGTTGATCGTGAGGGCTTCTTCAGTGGTTTTTGTAATATTTGCCTTATATTCTATCTGAATGCCTTGACTTTTTAACACTTTTAATGCTTTTTGTCTCGTTTTTTTAGGAAAATCCTTTAAAATCGTATCATATTTGTGAATAATCAATAGATCAATCTCCGACTTCCCAAGTTTTTTGAGTCCCGCTTTGATACTAAGAGCAATTTCAATGCCTGCTGGACCACCACCAACAATAACCCATTGACCCTGATTTTTAGCTTCTAACATCCATGTTCTGATATGTGCTAAATTGGATAATGGCTTAATCATCATTTGGTTTTTGTGACTTTCCTCATCCATAGGTTTTTCCATTTCTGAACCAATGTTTAAAGATAATAAATTATAGGAAACTTCATATTTGTTATCTATCCAGACTTTTTTGTTTTTTGAGTCAATTTTTGTCACTTTTCCTTTTAAAAAACGGATACCATGGTTTTTACATCGTTCAGGTAAATTAAAGCGAATTTCATTTTCCATATAAATGCCTTCTAGGTAACCTGACGCCATGCCAGAGTAATATTGATAGTTTTCTTGAGAAACCATAAGAATATTCGATTTTTCACCTGCTAGTTTCTTTAGATGGGCCATTAAAGAAACATGTGCATGTCCACCACCTACTAGAAGATGATCTACCTTATTTAAGATTGAATGTTGCATTTTTAACCTTCTCTCCGTGTTATTTGATAAATGCGATAAAATCTCATGATGCCTGTTAAAAAAAAAAATAAAAAAAAAATCATCAGTACATATAAAGCTACTGAAGGAAACAATGTCATCAGTGTGAACGTTAAAAATGTCTCGGTTCTCTCAACTAAGCCAAAATCATAATACATACTTTTATTTCCTAAATTAGGGATCAGTGCTCCTGTTGCCATAAAGGTAGAAAAATTAAAGATGACCCCAATATAAAACATATAAAACACCCAGTGACCCTTGTCATACCATAAAGCAAATGCCAAAATAAAAATACTTTCAACTAGCCGATCAAAAATCAAATCCATAAAGGCACCATAAGGAGAAGATTGCTTTTTCACTCGTGCCAAAGATCCATCTAAAACATCTAAAAAACCTGATATCCATAACATTACTATTGCTAATGTGACATGGTTTTGCCAAATGAATATTGCTGCCATGATTCCTGTCAAAAAAGCAATTATCGTTAAATGATTGGGTGTAATGGGATAGGGGGCTATCCGGTGTGCAATTTTATCGAAACAAGCTTGTATCTTAGGTCTAATTTTTGTATCAATCATCATGTACTTCCTTTAATCGCTCATATTGCTTTTTTTCTTTATTAGGGTAATTAAAACAGTAAATCCTATTAAAACACTGATGGATACTATAATCCCTAAAGGATTATTTTGAATATCTGCAGCTGTATGGGAAAGATATACATAAACCACTGTACCCGGGATCATGCCAAATAAAGATCCCAAAGCATAATCTTTATAAGTCACATTGGTCAGTCCCGATAAATAGTTGATACCATTAAAAGGAAAAAGGGGGATTAATCTCACATACAACATAAAAACAAGACCATTCTTTTCAATTTGTTTGGATGCTTTTTCTAAAAAAGTATCTGATTTAATGAATTTCTGTATCACATCTCCACCTAACCATCTAGCAATCCAAAAAGTCAAATGACATCCTATATTTGATCCAATAACGACTAAAAATAATCCTTGCCAAAATCCAAAGATGGGTGCAGCTAATAATGTCAGTGCTGTACCTGGCAAAGCTAATATAACCCCGCCTATATATATGAGCACATATATCAAGGGTGCTAGGGGATTGTCTTGAATACTTCTAACAAATGTCCCCGCAGTTTCTAGATTAAACTGATTTCTCAATGGGCTAAGAAACACAATGGCAACAAGCCCCATGAATATTATCATCTTTTTATACTTTATCATCCAAGTCTTCATTTTATATTGTCACCATCGCTCCATTGGGTGACTTCCTTTCTAAAATTTATATGATGACTCACAGTACTAAGAGTCTCTGGTTCATATTTTCTAACATTCAGGTGGCATTTGGAATGCCATCGGTACCCAAGAGGTCTGTTCATCCATTGAACTCAATCCCAACTTTCAAGTTCTATTCAGTGAATAATCTATTAATAATCACTTGTCTATTTAAAATAGTGTTTGAAGGTAAGGCTCAACAAGTCCTTTATCACCTTTTATCTCATGACCTTGAAAAAGATACAGCATTGTTTTTTTACATGTTATAATGGAATTATCATATATCGGGAGGTTCTTATGAAATTTGACTATCATATTATTGTTATCGGTGCTGGCAGTGCCGGTCTAGTGACAGCTGGCGGCTGCGCTACCATTGGTGCAAAAGTTGCTCTTATCGAATCAGAAAAAATGGGTGGTGACTGTTTGAACACAGGATGTGTTCCTAGTAAAACTTTTTTGAAATCAGCCGCGGTAGCTCATGAAGTCAAAAACAGTTCTTCTTATGGTGTTCATG
>SKID01000225.1 GCA_007116605.1 Tissierellia bacterium | reverse complement strand
TAATACTCGTTCTTTTAGCTCAGGCATGTACTTTTCCTTGCTCATAATTGACCTCCCGGCAGTCTCTATTGTTACATAAAAAACTTCCGGAGTTTAGCAGGGGTTTAACAGGGTTTTTAGCTCTTTTGCCCCCCATTTTTTAATTAAAAATGCGAGAAATACACCCAAAATAAATACAAGACTTTCATTTATTGGATTAGGAAACCATAGCCAATACAGTATAGCTTGTATTTGAGTACACATATGCATCTATCCTGTTCAATGGGTACAAATACCCTAAGCTATATATTATCTAAAAAGAAAGCCCTAATCGTAAAGGACAATATAGACGTTTGAGACGGTAAACACCGCTCTGAGCGTTCCGAACCGACCCAATCTGGGATCGTTCTGTTTTTCTATAATTAAAGTTAAAAAATTTGAATTTGAAGGTATAAAAAAATCGCCCTTTCACTGGACGCCGGTGCGCGTGGCCGCGTGTATGGTGGAGGTTCCCAGATGCGTGAAGAACACTCCTTAGAAACGCATCAAGTCTGCGTTTTCTTTATACATTTTATCTCATTCCCCTCTGAAAATCTATCTAATTTGCGGAAGCTCTATATTGAGAGACAGCTTTCAGTCGTTGAAATCTCCAAGTTAACCGATTGGCCTTACTCCACCATTAAAAATGCTATTCAAAAATTTAACCTCTCAAGAAAGCGAGAGTCGAGACATGAGAGGTTTGGCTGGAAGAAAATTAACGGACAATTGGCTGAGCACAAAAGCGAGCAAAACACCATACAGGTAGTCATCAACATGAGAGAGCGAGGTATTTCATTTCCTGCAATCGCTCAGCATCTAAATTCAAGAAATATTAAAACAAAATTAAAGAAATCTTGGACTAAAGTATCTGTTCGAGAAATCTATATCAAAAACAAGAAGGAGGTAGAGTAATGAAAGCACTTGGAGAATTATTATTTTACTTTGCCTTTATCACCATCACTGGAAATATTGCCTATAAGCAAATCTACAAATCAATTAAAAAAGAGGCGATAGTATCTGTTTCAAAAGAACTTCCCCCCCTATCCAAATTCACTCATAAGCTCACCGAAGAATAGCCAAATGGGGAGATTGCCCTAGTCCCCATAAATTCTCATATTTGTCACACTACCAATCACAAACCTATAGTTTTTACACATAAGTTCTAATTCAAATGATTTCGCGCACAACTTCTGTTATGCTCAAAAAAATTAGGAAAATATAAACAAGGTTTGGAAATAAACCATTAGATTAAAATTAGGAGTAATTATGAAAAAGTTATTGATTGGACTTCTTGTAATGGGATCATTCTCAGCATTTGCTGACACCCTTATCGGAGAGGTCATCCAAAAAACCAACATTAACACAACTATTAATGGACGAGTTACACAGAAATTAGCTCTTCTTAAGCTTGATAACGGTGAAGAACTAAATTTATGTTTCAGTTTTCCTAATATTAATGTTGGTAGGAAGATTACTTGTCATTCCTCACGTTTTGAAGTTTTGATTGGCAAAAGAATCGAAGTTGAAGGAACTGTCCAAAAGACTAAGCCAAGACTAAGGGGTGAAAGCGATAAAGATATTGTAACTATCTTGTATCCTGAAACACTAGCTGACAAAATTACAGTTTTAGATCCTCAGTCTGAAATTTCGGGAAAAGTGATTAAAATTAGAAATGGCTTTCTCAGGAAGGCTAGTTACACCATTGCTGGTGTGACTATAAAGGAAGGACTTTTTAATGATTTGCGTTCACTTAAGAATAAAAGCTGTAATGTTTCAGGTGATTTGAATAATGACGTTATTGTTATTCATAAAGCTCAGTGCAATTAAATCTCTAGGTTGAAGAACGGGCCTTGGTTATAAACGCCAAGGTTTAATGAACAAAATAAACTCATGATCATTAAAGCAAGCTTTTGTGAACATGGATTTAAAGACAAAGAGTTTAAAAACAAGGTTTGAAAATAAACCATTAGGTAGAAAGGCATCAAGATGAAGATCAAACTATTACTTATCTTAATGTTGTGTCAGTTCTCTTTAGGTTCATTTGCCTGCGAGTCTTTTTTTGGTTCCGAAAAACTTAAAGTATTAATAACAGGCATTCAAAATTCAAAAGATGTCTGGGAAGGGTATTCTCCTGCAAAAAAACCTGTTGTTGTAACGGATATGGAGAAGAGCTCAGAATGTGTAGCTATTTATAATGGTACAACATGGTCTTTTATGAAGCTCAGAAATCCTTTGTATATATCGAATGGTGTTTTCGACTTTTATCCATACTCACAGGATAATTTAGAGCTAAAGGAACATTTACTTTCGCTGGGAATTTCTCGAACTGTTGTGATGTCCCTTCATAACTATCTAGGAAATTTATTGTCTAGATGGCCAGGAGGGGAATCCGGGCTTTATTTTACTGTTCTTATACATGAAGGCTTCCATCTGCATGCACAATTAGGAAACCAAGAATGGCCAAAATGGGTCTCTCAGGTTGAAGCTGACAGAGATAGATTAGTTGATGAATGTTATAAGCCATACAAAAAGTTGCTTCACAATGAATTAAAAGTACTCCTTGATAGTTTTAAATCTAACGATGAGTTAGCTTTTAGAAACAGCATACAGAGCTTCATCTTCTTACGAGATATGAGATACAATCTATATCCTTCGTGTCGTGACATGGAAGCTTCCTGGGAGATGATTGAAGGGGTAGCAGAATACGTTGGCTGGAAATCAAGCTTACAGCAATTCATTACAAAGTCAGATCTTTTGAAATACTTTGAAGCTGAATTTGAAAGGTCTCGTGAGGAAGAAGATACAGAGTACTTCTATCATTTAGGAGCTTTGCAATTGTTTGCTATTAATAGAATTAACAACAATATTTTTCAGCAACACAATCCATTGATGCGCGCACAAAATACAAAGAATGATAATATTTATAATTTGCTTAAGTTGGTCCTAAAGCACTAGTTTTTTGAGCAACCTCAG
>SKID01000186.1 GCA_007116605.1 Tissierellia bacterium | reverse complement strand
TCTTTTTAGGGATTATGTTTCTAGCCCAATTGATTAAGAATCCACCTGAGGGCTATGTAGCACCCACACCAGCGCACTTAGAGACTGTGGCAAATCAAAGTAAAAAACCTACAGCGGCTAAAGAATATACATGGCAAGAAATGTTTAAAACAAAACAATTTTTTATGTTATGGCTCATGCTCTGTTTTGGTACTTTTGCAGGACTATTAGTCATCGGTCAATTATCCAATATTGGCTTAGAACAAGCAGGCATAGAGGCGGCCTTTACCTTAACCATTATTTACGCCTTGTTTAACGCATTTGGTCGGATTGCTTGGGGTATTATCATGGATAAAATTGGCGGTAAAAAGTCATTAATAGGCATGTTTGCAATTCAAGTGGTGTTTTTTGCTTTCAAACCGTTTTTTGTAACACCCATCACTCTGATAATAAGCATCGCAGCTATTGGATTTACCTTTGGAGGTATGCTAACCGTCTTTCCAGCATTAACGGGCAATTATTATGGCATGAAAAACTTTGGCATGAATTACGGAATGGTGATTACAGCTTGGGGCATTGGTGGTGTATTTGGACCCTTGTTAGGCGGATTAGTTCGAGATGCCACAGGAGGTTATACAATCAGTTATATTGCTTCAGCTTTGATTAGTTTAACAGGTGCTTTGATTGCTTTGAAACTGACGGCACCTACAGATAAACATGACGTGGATGCTTCAGACATTGCAGGCTATACACCGGATGTCACAACAAACTAATAGGAAGAACATCAAAAAAATCTGTTTCTCGGGAAAATAATTGATCTTTTTTGCAGGATAGCCCTGTAGAGTCCCTGGATAAGGGTCTCTAAGGTTCAGCTGCCGTTTTCACGACATCTGAACCTTAGAGTCCTGTTGATGATTCGCGCATTATGTGGTTATTTGCATCCTTTCACTTTAGTTAAAAAAGGATGCAACATGCTTCTGAGGTGCGCATTATTGGATTCTTTGTTTCCTTTAATACTTTATAAAAACAAAGGATTCAATACTAAGCAACGAAGATGCTGTTGTATCCATAAGAAACAAAGGATTAAATATGTGTCCGAATCGCGCATTATGTTATCTTTTAACTCAGTGAATAAGAGGATTAAATCCGTATCAGAGTCGCGCATTATGTGACCCTTTGTTTCATTTTAATCTTAAAAAAACAAAGGGTCTAAATATTAAGCAGCGATGATACGATTTAATCCTCAATATTAAGCAGGGAGGACACTATTTTATCCTTGATAATGAGCAGCAAGGATGCTGTTTTATCCTCTCTAAATACTAAGCTTGATGAATCGCCTCCCCAAAGATATCCTTAATGCTCTCATATACCCCTTCACTCCTTGTAGGATGGGCATAAATAACCTTCTTCGCATCAGCAAAGGAGGTTTTTTGTTCCACAAGATTGCCAATAATAGCAATCAGATCTGAAGCATTAGAGCCAATAATACTACCCCCTAAGATATATTCTTCAGTTTCGTGGTACAACACCTTGACAAAACCAGCAGTCTCACCATCAGCCAAAGCCTTTCCATTAGCAACAAAGGGGAACTTACTCACAAGATAAGGGATGTTTTGATGTTGAGCTTCCTGTTCACACAAGCCAGTCACAGCAATTTCTGGCTGGGTAAAAATCACAGAAGGAATATTATGATAAGACATCCGATGCGGATTCCCTAATAGTGAGTCAATAGCAACAAAGCCTTGATGAGAAGCCACATGAGCCAATTGAATACCACCAGTGACATCACCAATAGCATATACATTAGGGGCTGTAGTCCTCATGAAATCATCCGTGATAATACCGCCATTTTTGCCAAAAGAAATACCCAGGCGATCCCAATCCACATGGTCAGTTGCAGGTTTACGTCCCACACACATCAATACTTTTTCAGCTTGAATGTTCAAAGTTTGATCCTTCTGTTCATAGGTGATGGAGAGATGGGAATCTTTTGATTGGATACCAGTCACCTTAGCTTTAGTCAGTAACTTAATCTTTCTCTTTTTAGCTTCTCGAGCAATAATTTTTCGCACATCTTCATCTAAAATCGATAAAACATCATCCAAAAATTCAACCACAGTGACTTGAGAGCCTAAAGCAGAAAGAATAAACGCAAACTCCATACCAATAACACCACCACCTATGATGGCAACACTTTCAGGCAATGTATCCATATCTAAAGCATCTCGGCTAGTCATGACACCAGGTAGATTGGCTCCTGGAATTTTTAAGACCATAGGTTCAGAACCCATTGCCAAGATAATATGCTCACTTTCTATTTCCAAAGTTACTTCATGAGTTTTTACCATAAGGGGTTGAAGTTGATGAAATAACGCTTCCCCTTGAATAAAGGTGACATTATTTTTTTTGAGCAAATGATGCACCCCTTTTTGCAATTGGTTCACAATCTGATTTTTCCGATCCACTATATCACTTAGATTAAAGCTAGCTTCAGGAATGGTGATGCCATAAGAAGAAGCTTTTTTCACTTGATCAAAAAAAGAAGCGGACTTGACAAAAGATTTAGTAGGGATGCACCCCCAATTAAGACAAGTGCCACCTAGTTGCTCTTTTTCAACTAGAACAACTTTTAAACCTTTTTTTGCCGCATAAATGGCAGCCTCGTAGCCGCCAGGACCTGAACCAATAATAGTGATGTCTGTTTTAATCATGATTTAACTCCATTTCATTATATTTTTATTCAATTAACGATAAAAGTGCTAAGACCCTTATGACTTAAAGTAGGATACAACATGCTTCTCCGATGACTCACAGGGCAAGATTCCACTTTTTCAAGTGGGGGATAGCCCTGTAGAGTCCATCACATGGAGCTATCCATTTTGTTTTTATAGATCAATATGTTTCCCTCACCGTTTCACATTTGACACCTTAAGGGGTTTTTTTACTAGGATAAAACAGGTTCTCGTTGCTTCGTATCAAGGATAAAAGCGCATCTTCGCTGCTTAGTATTTAGG
>SKID01000116.1 GCA_007116605.1 Tissierellia bacterium | reverse complement strand
TTCATGTTAAAAATTACATCTACAGAATTAAAGCAAAATTTAGGTAAGTATCTCTCTCTTGTAAATAAAGAAGAAATTATCATCACTCGTAATGGCATTCCTGTTGCTAAACTAAGCATCCCTGAAAAAAAAGAAATGAACTTAGTAAGCCAACTGATCGGCGTAATACCTAATGATGATTATACCATTGATGATGCACGAAAGGAGCGATTACTAGAAGATGAAAGTAATTATTGATAATAATGTTATTTTAGATGTCTTTCAAAATAGCGAGCCTTTTGTGCAGCATTCTTCACAAGTTTTACGTTTAGTTGAAACAAATCACCTAAAGGGGTTCATTACTGCTAATTCTATTACTGACATCTACTATGTTTTAAACAAATATATAAAAGATAAACATAAAGTGTATTCTATTGTGGAAGTTCTCTTAAAACTAGTTGGTATTGTTGATGTTACCGCTTTAGATGTTAAAGAAGCCTTTCATTCAAGCTTCAATGACTTTGAAGATGAACTCCTCTGTGTTTGTGCAAAACGTGCAAAAGTCGATTACATTATTACGAGAAATAATAAAGACTTTACAAAATCATCAGTTCAGGCAATTACACCTGAAGAGTTTTTAAATGAGTTTTACGATAACTTATGACAAGCGCTAAGTTTATTTTTTATCATTTTAGCACCTCATAGCAGGCACTTATTTATTAATTGCCTTATTTAAAGTTCATTTTACCACGATTTAATTTAATTAATCTACAATTTTGACTTTGTCTTAACATAAACCAATATATAAAGCACCAAGATTCAGTCTTAGTTCGGATCCATTTCGGTTTTCGCTCACTTTGTTTGAAAAAAATAACCCACTAAATAGCTTGATTACTTCTATCAGGCTACTCAGTGGGTCAATATCTAGCTCCGTTTAGGGTGAATGTCAACCCAAAAGCTTACCCTTTTTTACATTTTATTCTGTTAAAAACCTCATATTCAATAAGTTATTAAGTTATTGACTGGCACTAAGGAATGAGTGATTAGAAGTCTCTTAGGGTTTAACTTGTGTCAAAATTATGGTAAAATATATTAGGAAAGTTCATTCTCATTATGCTTAAGACACTCCAAGATTTAACATTGAGAATTCAATTTTAGGAGGTAGAATGATGATTACAATACGTATTGGACGTCTTACTATTAGCATACCTAAAGGTCCTCTCAAGCTGACCATTCTTTTTTTGATTATAGTGGCTATAATAAGTTTTTTTACTAATTAAGGCACTAGTCTTTACTGATTTGAGCATAAGTTATTAACAAACACAGAGGCTTAGGTTATTCACATGCAAGGTTAGTTGCACTCTCTTCGTTCTCTCATTGACACAACTAACTATGATTGTTAAAATTATATTGACACTTCATTTTTAAACTGTTTATAGGAGGTAAAGATGAAAAAATTTTTTTTAACTGTTTTATGTTTGTTTTTATTGATCACTTTGGCAAGTTGCAACACTCAAGATTCTCAATATGATGACAACACCGAAACGGATTTAACATGGACAGGGACATGGGACACTGAATTTTCAGTGGGAGATGATTTCTATAAATCCGAAATGATACTATCACAAACACAAAATTCGGTTACCGGAACCTACAGCTATGAATCATTTGAAGGTGATATTTTAGCTTCTTCTGAAGGACTTACTCTTGTTGGTGTTTCTATTGAAAATACCTATGAGTATCCCATTGAGTTTTTGATGGACCCTTCTGGCAAATCTTTCACTGGAGTTTGGTATGAAAAAGAAGGTGATTCAGAACCAATAGGCTCATGGAATGGAACTAGAAGATAATGCCATCAATACTTATTGAATGATGCTATGAACCTTTTTTAATATTAAATCGTTATTAAATATCCTTCATTAGATTAGGCAACACTTTATCTGTGAATATTTTTACGAGCCTAGGATCAAATTGTGTCCCTGAGTTTTTAAGTAGTTCTTCTACTGCTAATTCAATGGTCATTGCTGGCCTATAACTTCTGTTGCTTGTCATGGCATCGTAGGCATCTGCAAGAGCACAAATACGCGAAGGTAATGGAATATTCTCTCCTTCTAGACCTTTGGGATATCCTTTACCATCCCATCTCTCATGATGAAAAAGAACAAATTCAGCAGTTTCAGCCATTCCATGTGCTGTACTTAAAATACGATATCCAATTTCAGCATGCCTACACATTTCTTGATATTCAGCCACTGTCAATTTTTCTGGCTTATTCAGAATATCATCAGAAACAGCAATTTTCCCTATATCATGGAAAAGGCCTAAAACTCTCAACTGATTTATATTTGTATCATCCATTTGCAAGGCATTTCCAATAGATACACATAAATTCGACACCCTTTGTGAATGTGCTTTTTCCCTAGGGCTCTTTTCGTTAATCGTATAAATAATATTGTCAATAACCTTTCCTCGAATACTGATGCCTTCAAAGAGTTTATTATTGTACATTTGATCTTCAGCCTTTTTAAAAGCCATATCTAATGATTCAGCAAAATCCTTTTTTGTTTCCCAACCAAATGAAATAGAAATTTCTATGTCTCTTATATTTGTTTTTTTAAGCTCACTTTGGATTCTTTGTATAAGTAATTTAGTTTCGGACTTATTTGTTTTTGGCAATAAAATAGCAATCTCATCTCCTCCAACTCGAGAGACAATATCATCTGCTCTTAAATTACTTTTCACAATATTTGTCGCCTTCACCAAAAGCTCATCTCCAACTGCGTGACCAAAAGAATCATTAATGAGCTTTAAGCCATTCACATCACCCATAATAATTGTGATAGGAAGGTTTTCTTCTGTGTCCAATCTTTTCATTTCTGTTTCAAAAAACCTACGGTTATATAAACCTGTCAAATGATCATGATAACTCAAATACTTAATTTTATCTTGACTTTTTTTCTTTTCAGTAAAATCTCTAAATGCTAACACCACACCTGTGATTGTACCATTTTTGTCCCTAATAGGTGCCGCGCTATCTTCAATAGGTCGTT
>SKID01000223.1 GCA_007116605.1 Tissierellia bacterium | reverse complement strand
TTCATGGAAGCCTTGGGAATTCTCCGAGAGCTTTCGCAAGAGATAAATCATTGATATTAGATGAAAGATTTAGGCAGGCGATTTAGATAAAAATATTCCGAGAAATAGGGGGTTGACCCGAAATGGCACTTTGCTACAACGGTAGCGTCCGAAATTTTCTGTCCGAAGCTTGCATCACAATAAATATTGATGTAACAAAGGAGAATTCGGATGGATGTAATGAGTATTGTTAAGTTTCAGATTAGTATACCAGAAGCAGTTAAGGCGATATCACAGTTCAAAGATAATCGTCTTAAAGCTTTTAGCCAAGTTTCAGAGGACTTAAGGTCTACAGCTGAGGAAACAATCAATCAGTTGCTTAACCTGGAAATGTCGCTTTTTCTAGGTGAGGCTGATCAATCAGATAATATGAGAAATGGGTTCAAAGAACGTGATTTTACTCTCAAGGGTATTGGAACGATTCGGATAAAGCTACCTCAAGACCGCAAGTCTCGATTTGAGAGTTCTATTATCAGGAAGTCAGAGAGGGTTGATCCCCGCTTAAAAGAAGATATAGCGGTGCTGCACCTTGCTGGTATAAGCAATCGAACTTTGGTAAATCGTCGACTTCCCACGTATAGCGTCTAATAGCGATTCATTCTAATATAAAACTATCCATTCACAACAGGAGGTTAATATGGATCTAAATGTTTTAAAGAAAAAAATCAGCTCTTATCGCACCCCTAAAGTGTAAAAGTTTCGATCTAATCTGACATTCCGATAAAAACAGTAAGAAAAAATCTTACATTTGAACATCAGAGTTTCCCTTTCGTTTAAGATTAAAAGTATGAACTAAAACTTTAAGGAGGGATGGACAAATGAAAAAAACATGATAAAAGAAAACCCGATTGAGATTATTATGTAATCTTACATCTGACAACGAAAGGGAAACTGTCAGATCGGGTCGAAAGTTTTACAAATAATAAGAAATGATGAGGCTTTCGCTCTTGGTATTTTACAAGACTCTGATGCATTTACCTTCAAATTGGGTGAAATTCTTTTTACAAAAAGAGATTTTGGGAAGTTGCCTAAAAACTAGTTTATGCAGCTTTATTCATACCTGATGTCCAAATCTCTTTGACATCATCATATAGGTCACTAGGTGTGATAGAGTTAACATTGCCACCGAATGATGAGATTAATCTTGCAAGCTCTGAACTTTTTGCACAGTTAAAGCTGATTTCAAAAACATCTTCTGAGATTTTTTTTACAATTTGAGTCGGGTGGATAATTCTTTCTATAAAGTATGTGGCCATTTGGGCATTGCAGTTTATCCTTATCTTTGTAGACTTCTCAGATATACCACCCCAGCCACCAATTAATGTTTCAAGGTGAACTTCATCCTTGATATTAACTCTTTCAAACGATTTAGTTGAGAGATGTATATTCTTTATTCTAGTTGCCCTAAGCTTTTTAAATGTAGAGTCATTTTGATCTTGGACAATTAGGTAAGGAATTCCTGAAGTTAGAATAAATATGTAGGGAGCAAATCGTCTTCTTTTTTTATTGTACTCATCAGACTTATAGGGAGAGTCATTGTTGCAAGTGATAATTCTATTCTCACGAATAGCAATCATTATCTTTTCAAAGTCTTTTGTATTTGTACTAGAAGGTTTACCGGCTGTACTGTAATCGAAGAAATACTTCTCTTTTGATTGTCTAAGTGATTCAGCAATCGTTGAATCAAGAGAATTAAATATTGTTGTCTCGGTTTCAGTTGCAAAGTTTTTAAAGTAATCATGAGAAGTGAATTTCAAGCTATTAAGAGCTATTAGTAGAACTTGCAACGTATTTTCATTTAAATGAAGTTCATATTTAAGTTGATAATCAGCAGACGGATAATACCTTTCAGGCCGAAGCTCATCAGAGCAGAGTCCATGACTTGATGTGAGGGTTGTTAAGTCTCTTCTTACAGTCCGTAAATCAATGGCCAGCCCTTCGTTTTTAAGGCGTTTGTGTACTTCATTGGCAGTAAGACCATCATCAATTGTTCTACCCTTTAAAATTTGAAATATAAGCTCTTGGCGTCTTTGTTTCGTTATTTTATCCATAATTTAAGCTAGTTACGAAAGATGGTTCGTGACACTCCTTGTCACAGGTATCGGTCATAATGAAAAATAACTTGAGCATATAACTTTTGGAGGGCTTGAAGATGTTAGAAGTATTGAACGAAGGATTTACAAGCTTTACCGCTTTTGCAAAAAGTAACCCCGTTTTATCTGGGATTGTTAGCTTATGGGGATTAGGGGTAATTACTTTTATTTTTAGAGAGATTCCAAATCAAGTATGGGAGATATTTGTTAAGCAATTCACTGTAAGAGTTGTTATTAATTGTCGAGATGAAGCATTTGTAAACTTAATGAAATGGTATCAAGACACTGGAAAAAGTAATAAATCGAGAACACTTAGGTTAACTGATGGACAATCTGCCTCAAAGAAAATTCTGTCAGCAGGATATGGTAATCATTATTTTTGGTTCAATAATTATCCCTTCAAGCTCAAGAGGCAAAAAGAAGAAAATGGAAATGCATATTATGTGAGAGAGAATATAGAAATTATAACAATTGGAAGAAGCCAAAAACCTTTAAGAAAAATACTTAATGCTAGTAATCCACTTCTTGATTCTACTAAAATGACAAAAGTATATAAATGGCAGGAAGGTTATTGGTCGTTCTCACATGACCAGTTAGTTCGATCTTTAGAATCAATTACATTATCCCAGAAGTTGAAACTGAAATTAATAAACCATTTAAAAACATTTAAAAGCGATAAAGAATGGTACGAAAGTCACGGAATTCCATATCGAACAGGAATATGCTTATATGGGCCTCCGGGAACAGGGAAAACTTCACTTGTTAAATCAATATGTGGAATTTGTTCGATCGCACTGAAAGTGTACCAGGGTAATCGCACGCAAAGTGTACCAGCCATAACCCTAAGCTGATTTATACTACAACTATTTCTTACATTCAATTTTTTCTTTAGGGTTGTGGTTT
>SKID01000036.1 GCA_007116605.1 Tissierellia bacterium | reverse complement strand
CACCTTGTCTGCTAAATCTAATTCTAGTGTCCTCATTGTCGGCGAATCAGGCACTGGAAAAGAATTGTATGCTCAGGCTATACATAACGCTAGTGATCGAAGAGACAAGCCCTTTATTCCTATTAACTGTGCCGCAATTCCGCCTAATCTTTTAGAAAGTAGTTTTTTTGGTTATGAAAAAGGTTCTTTCACTGGCGCTCTCAAAGAAGGTCAGTCTGGTTTTTTTGAGCAAGCTAATGGGGGTACGCTTTTTTTAGATGAAATCAGCGAAATGCAATATGATTTACAAAGTAAACTATTAAGAGTTCTTCAAGAAAGGGAAGTTAAACGAATTGGTAGTGATAAATCCATCCCACTTGATATTCGTATTATTTCAGCAACAAATAAAGACTTAAACCAATTAATATCTCAACAACAGTTTAGGTTAGATTTATATTACCGTCTAAATGTTATTGATATACAGTTGCCTCCATTACGAATGATTCGTGATGATATTCCCATCATTGCCAATTACTACATTAAACAAATGTGTCGCTCTTTTGGTAAACTAATTGAAGGAATTGATGAAGAAGCTTTAGATATTTTGGTCCATTATGATTGGCCTGGAAATGTCAGAGAATTGCTAAATGTGTTAGAAAAAGCATTTATCATCAATTCTGACAGTAATTTTATTCAAAAAGAACACCTGCCTGATCATATACAATCACAGTTTAGCAAGTTTTCTTCTTCACAAGGTAGTGAGCAAACTTTAGATCAAACATTACAAGAATACGAAAGGATCATTATCTCTAAAACATTGCAGAAATTTAACAATTCAAGAGTTGATGCTTCAAAAAGTTTAGGAATTAGCACGACAACTTTATGGCGAAGAATGAAAGAACTTGATCTGCTATAATAACAACAAGAACTTTTACACATCAGCAATATTGTTTCAAAAACGTAACAATTGCCTTGGGTAAAACGTTTACAAATAGTTCTCAAAGTGTTATCATCATCTTGTTTTTAAATATTGTATTAATGATGTATCATTGGAGGTATTAAATGAGCGAAAAAACGCTAAACCCATTTGAAATTGTTCAACAGCAGATTAAAGATGCTTGTAATGCTTTAGGGGAAACCGAAGAGGTCTTTGAAGTTCTAAAGCAGCCTAAAAGTTGTATCGAAGTTGCATTGCCTGTCAAGATGGATAATGGCGAAACAAAAGTCTTTACTGGATACCGTTCTTTGCATAATGATGCTATCGGACCTGGTAAAGGTGGTGTCCGTTATCATCAAGATGTCCACATGGACGAAGTTAAGGCTTTGTCTGCATGGATGACATTCAAATGTGGTGTTGCTGGTATCCCATATGGCGGCGGTAAAGGTGGTATTGTTGTTGATCCTACAAACATGTCTAGTGGTGAGATTGAACGTTTATCTAGAGCTTATATTCGTGCAATTGCACCTGTTGTAGGCGACCAAGTAGATATTCCTGCTCCTGATGTTAACACTAATCCACAAATCATGGGCTGGATGGTTGATGAGTACTCTTCATTAAAAGGACAAAATGTTCCAGGTATCGTAACAGGTAAACCCGTTTCATTTGGTGGGTCATTAGGTCGATTTGAAGCAACAGGATATGGTGTTGCTTTAATGATGAGAGAAGCCTTCAAAGCTACAAAAAAAGATATTAAAGATTCTAAAGTAGCTATTCAAGGATTTGGTAATGTAGGACGTTTCGCTGCATTGTATGCTGAAGAAATGGGTGCTAAAGTTGTCGCTGTATCTGATGTGTCTTGCTGTTTATACAATCCAAATGGTCTTGATGTTAAAGAGCTTTATAAATATGTCAATCTTTCAGTTAACAAAAACATGATCAAAGGATTTAAAGGCGCTACTGAAGAGCTTGATCGTAATAAAGTGTTTTCATTCGAGGTAGATTTAGTGGCTCCTTGTGCATTAGAAAATGCGATTACATTAGAAAATATTCATGATATTAAAGCTTCTATTATCGTTGAAGGCGCTAATGGACCTACAACACCTGAAGCGGATAAAATCATTAACGAAAAAGGCATTTTCTTAGTGCCCGATATTTTAGCCAATGGTGGCGGTGTTATGGTTTCATACTTTGAGTGGGTGCAAAATCTTCAAAACTATTACTGGACTTTTGAAGAAGTACAAGAAAAGCAAGAAATTAAAATGGTTAAAGCTTTTGATGATATTCTAGCACTTATGGAAGAGCATAAAGTATCTATGCGTGTTGCCGCATTTATGATGGCTATTAAACGGGTTGCAGATGGTATGCGTGCTCGAGGATGGGTCAAGTAAAAGGTGACACTCCCCTTATAATATTATAGATCAAATATTTTCCCCTTTTCATAGAAAACGAGTCATGCGTCTAGGGGAAATATTTGATTTTTTTATTGAATATGGTCTGCACCCAATATAAAACACGTATCTGAGACGCGCATTATGTGATCCTTTGCTTCAACTTCAGCTTATTAAAGGATAAAACACGTATCCGAGTCGCGCATTATGTGGTTATTTGCTTCCTTTAAATAATAAAAAAGCAAATGACCTAAATACTAAGCAGCGAGGATACGGTTTTATCCTCCGCAAAGGGTCTAAGTATTAAGTAGGGAAGATGCTGTTTTATCCTCTCTAAATATTAAGCAGGGAGGACACTATTTCATCCTTGATAGTCAGTAACGAAAATACTGTTGTATCCGCCTGTCTACCAAAGCATCTATTTTATTGACTAGGCATCCCCACATACAAGCTGTTTTCCAACGCTAACCAAGTCAGATTTTGAGCCATCAATAATTGTTGGTATCCTACTTGCCCACGTACTAGATTTAAATTAGCTTCTGCAACTTCTTGAGCCGTTGCCATTTCATATAAATACAATATGTCTGTCACGTGAACCACTTGATTTAATAGTGACAAGTTATCCTCTATATTTGACATGGCACGATGGACTTTTACCCATTCAAAATACTTTTTACGTACTTCCAGTTCAACTTGTTGGTAAGTTTCAAGGTAAGCTTCTTCAGCTTCTTCTAAATTCT
>SKID01000313.1 GCA_007116605.1 Tissierellia bacterium | reverse complement strand
TCCACAACAAAGGATCTAAATACTAAGCAGAGAAGATACTGCGGTATCCTTATAAAACAAAGGATTCAATACTAAGCAGCGAGAATACGGTTTTATCCTCTGCAAAGGAACGCACTCTTGTGCTCACATTCGTTGCCAATAATTTGACACTTGATTTTTGTTATAAGTTCAGGCATAATAATATTTCGTGGCATTTAAAGACAAATAGAAGAGGCTAGTGTAAGCAGGTACAATTTTTTTTAAAAGGTTCAAAAAGCTAGCATTAGAAAAGTACAAAATACACAATAACTAGAAGAAGCACTAAACATTGAAATATCAGTCTAAAAAAAATACAATAAAGCCGAGTAATTGGATATATAAAGATAATCATTGATTTTTCAATACTAAAACTGGGTTTACATGATTAAAAACAAGTTTGACGTAAATAGATTCTGGTGATACAATATATTGTGTCTCGAAGAGTCTTTTTTTAATTTTAACACAATATATGGGGAGGGTCATGTATGGCAAAAATTATCAAACGAACAAACGAAGTGGTTGATTTTAGATCTGAAAAAATTGTTAATGCCATTATAAAGGCAATGAACGAAACAAAACAAGGAGCAGATTTAAATTTAGCACAGGAAATAGCTGATAAAATTCAATCAGTGGCTATGGATAAAAGTACACCCATGGAAGTTGAGATGATACAAGATATGGTCGAAGACTATCTGATGGAAAGTGTGAGGAAAGATGTAGCAAAGCGTTATATTTTGTACCGATATGAAAGAGACAAATCTCGTGATGCCAGAAAAAGACGAGATGGACGTCTGCTTAGCGAAGAGTTTATCAGCAAGTATAAGCATAGACAATCTCCTATGAATCAACTAGGAAGCTTTGTCTATTATAGAACCTATTCAAGATGGCTTTCAGAAGAGAGAAGACGAGAGTACTGGTGGGAAACCGTTCGAAGAGCGGTTGAATACAATTGTAGTTTAGTGCCAACAACAAAAGAAGAAGCAGAGAAATTATACGATAACATCTTTAACTTAAAGCAATTTTTGTCGGGAAGAACATTTTGGGTAGGTGGGACACCCGTGGCAAGAGATTATCCGATGGCAAACTTCAATTGTGCTTTTCAGGTGATTGACAATTTTAGAGCGTTTAGAGATTTGTTTTATTTACTAATGATTGGATCTGGTGTAGGTGTAAGAGTTTTAAAAGAAGATGTAGCAAAGCTTCCAAAAGTCAGAACCGATTTTGAAGTGATTCATGAGGATTTTACCCCTATCGAAAAACAGAAGAGAGAAGACAATACGAGTTTAGAATTTTTATATAATAATACAGTGAAAATTGTCGTTGGAGATAGTAAAGAAGGATGGGTACAATCCCTAGGGTATTTTTTTGACATCATTCATAGCAATGAATACCGTCATATAAAAACGATTATTATCAATTATGACAATGTCCGGCCTAAAGGAGAAACATTAAAGACTTTTGGAGGAACGGCAAGCGGGCATTCAAGTTTGAAAAATATGTTTTTAAAAATTGATAAAAACTTGAAAAAAAGAGGAACAATCGAAGACAAATCGAGAGTTAAGCTTAAACCGATAGATTGCATGGATATTGCAAATATTATTGGAGAAAATGTAGTTGTTGGTGGTGTTAGAAGGACAGCGGAAATCGTTCTAATTGATGCAGATGATAAAGAGTGTATTGAAGCAAAAAATAAGCTTTACAAGCAAATAGATGGTCAATGGATAGTGGACAAGGATATTATTCATCGACAAATGAGCAATAATTCGATTTATTACAAAGAAAAACCTAATCGTGAAATGTTACACTGGCAAATTCAACAAATGCGTTACTCAGGGGAACCAGGATGGGTCAATGAAGTGGCAGGTGCTAAAAGAAGAGAAAACATGAATGGCGTTAATCCATGTGGAGAGATTTTGCTGGACTCAAAAGGTTTATGTAATCTTACAACGGTTAATGTTTTTGCCTTTGTTAATGAAGATGGATCATTGGATTTAGAAGGACTTTTAGAAGCCCAAAGACTTTCGGTAAGAGCGGCCTACCGTATGACCTGTGTAGAACTTGAAATTCCAGATTGGGATGCAGTTCAACAAAGAGATAAACTAACAGGTTGTTCTCTAACAGGATGGCAAGACATGGTCAATGCGTGTGGATTGATTTTTGAAGAACAAGCTGAAGTATTAAGAAGATTAAGAAAATCAGCAAAAGATGAAGCGGCTAAATATGCTGTTCAAATAGGCGAAGGTGAACCTATATTAGTGACAACGGTAAAACCAGAAGGTACATTATCCCAACTACCTACGGTATCAAGTGGGGTGCATCATTCTCATTCACCGTACTATATCAGGCGAGTGCGTATCAATGCCCATGATCCTTTAGTTAAAGTCTGTGAAGAACTTGAATACCCGATTTTTCCAGAAGTTGGACAAGACTTGGCAACTTGTACTACAAAGGTGATTGAGTTTCCTATCAAAGCTCCTGAAGGCATCACCAAGTATGATGTCTCAGCTATTGAACAACTAGAAACCTATAAACTGTTTATGGAACATTATGTGGATCATAATTGCTCAATTACTGTTCATGTACGTGATCATGAATGGGAAGAAGTTGAACAATGGGTATGGGATAATTGGGATGATGTGGTAGCGCTGTCGTTTCTATCATTAGATGACAGCTTCTATGAGCTGCTACCCTATGAAGCAATTGATGAAAACGAGTATGAATCAAGAGTCAAAAACCTTAAGCCTTTCATTCCGTCATTATTAAACAAATATGAATCCCAAGAAACGGATTTAGATGTGGGTGACGAGGGATGTGATGGAGGCGTTTGTCCAATTAGATAAACTTTAATATCAGATGAGTGATACATTAGAGCAAATTGGAAGACTTATAGTGGTAAGATGCCCTGTTGATCTGATCATTTCCTTTATCCGATGACTAACGGTGCTAAGACTCCACTTCCTAAAGTGGGAGATAAGTATTTTAAAGTCTATAGATAAGGGTTTCTAATATTCAGGTGGCGTTTTAAAGGCCATCTGAATC
>SKID01000125.1 GCA_007116605.1 Tissierellia bacterium | reverse complement strand
TTGACAGTCCAGTCTAATGGTGTTAGACTATAATTGTCTAATCAAATTAGACTCAGGAGGTTTTCTTATGGAAAAATATAAACTAGGTGAAATGGAACAGAGATTTGCAGATATTATTTGGGATAAAGCTCCTATTAAAACTCGTGATTTGATTGAGATATGTGCTGAAGAATTCGAGTGGAAAAGAACGACAACATATACCATGCTAAAACGCCTTTGTGAAAGAGGAATATTTCAGAATGAAAATGGAACGGTTATAGTTTCAATAGTAAAAGAAGATTTTTTAGCAGAAAAAGGGGAAGAATTTTTAGAAGAATCTTTCAAAGGGTCTTTACCAAGTTTTTTAGCGGCATTTACTCGGCGAAAAAAGTTAAGTGAAAAAGAAATTGAAGAAATTCAACAACTAATTGATGGATACAAAAAGGAGGTGTAGGTATGTTAGAGAGAATATTTTTACAAGTAATTAATATGAGTTATATAGCAAGTATAGTTATTTTATTCATATTAGTAACAAGATTGCTTCTTGCAAAAGCACCGAAAAAGTATTCGTACATATTGTGGGCAGTTGCTCTCGTTAGACTTATTGTACCAATTTCATTTGAAAGCGTTTTGAGCTTGGTTCCAGTAGATCCTAAGCCTATTTCTAATGATGTTTTATACGACATATCACCTAATATCAATACGGGAGTGTCTAATATTGATCATTCTATCAGTGGTTCGCTACCAGCGGCAGATGTAGTTGCTAGTGTAAATCCAATGCAGGTTTGGATTTTTATTGGATCGCTGCTTTGGCTTTTAGGGATTGCTACTCTCGTAATCTATGGAATGGTATCGCTTATAAGAATGAGAGTTAAATTAAAAAATGCAAACTGTGAAAAGGACAATATTTATCAATCTGATAAAGTGACAACACCATTTGTTTTAGGTTTGATCCAACCAAAGATATATCTTCCTGCTTCTTTGTCAGAAAGCGAGAAAGAATATATATTGCTTCATGAACAAACCCATATTAAGAGATTTGATCATATTATTAGATTTATAAGTTATATTGTTTTATGCATTCACTGGTTTAATCCGCTGGTATGGATTGCTTTCTGGTTAAGTGGTAAAGATATGGAAATGTCTTGTGATGAATTAGTAATAAGTAAACTAGGTCAATATGTAAAGAAAGACTATTCGCAGTCATTACTGAATTTAGCAACAGGGAGAAGAAATTTTGGATTGACACCCCTTGCCTTTGGTGAAGGAGATACAAAAGGAAGAATTAAGAACATTTTAAATTTCAAGCAACCTAAGTTTTATATCATTATTATAGCTTTAGTCATTCTTATCTTTACGTCGATTGGTTTGTTATCAAATCCGAAAAGCGAAGAAGCGGCACCTCCTCCACCGGCTTCTGCCATCGAAGGAACTGATTATGTATCTGAAGAAGATGAAACAATCCTGACGATTCTGAAAGAAATCAATCCAGAATCAAACCTGCTCCTTTTTGATCAGGTGGAATGGATCACGCTGGAAGATGTGGACCGCATTGACGCAATTGGCATTGACCCGAACAACGACATGCCTAGCGGTTTTTATGTCCACAACGCTTCGGAAGACATTTATCGCATTGAGACAGCCGATCAGGTCACCGTGTTTCTTCTGAACTGGGAAGATTTGACCAATTATATTGAAACGGACCTGAGCGGTCTGGCAGAGAGAATGGACGAATATGACTCACTGTATCACTTAACCATTGAAGACGGTTTGGTGACAATGATCACCGAACAGTACACACCCTGACCACAAATGAATCTCAATGAACAATAAAACCTGGCTCCTCTACCAATATGGTAAAGCTAGGTTTCTTTTTTGCCGCCAACTGATGTATAAAGATTTTTTCCGGCGGCTCTGATCCGCCGCGTTTTGAAACCTATGTCCGGACCCGACAGACAAGGGACGGTTCATGCGTCTTGTTAATACAGATAAGATGTGGTAAATTATTGTTGAGGTGAAGCGTATGCCGAGGCAAGCAAGAAAACAAAGTGAGAGCGGAATATATCATATAATGCTGAGAGTAAACATCAGCAGCAGATCTTTGAAGATGAAGAGGATAAGAAAAATAATGAAGATAAATTTCTTGATGTAGAAACTAATGATTAAAGATTAACAGATTCACTGACGAGAGAAATAACAGGGTTAGAGATTCATGAATGGATCAATCAGAAAGGTTATTTAGCTTCTTCATCAGGCAATGATGATTTAAGCAATTTATCACCAATTGAAGTTCTCGATGAGTTTTTTGAGGCTATAAATAACGGAGATAAAGAAAGAGCTTTATCATGCATAGGTCCGTATTCACAGATACAAGCGTTAACAACTAACAAAGGGAACAACGCTTTGTATAATGTTGAATTCGGCAATAATAATTCGTTGGTTCACAATATTGTTGAAGCTAAAGCACTATCTTATAAATTGCTTGACCCTGAAAGCTTAAAGGAAATTGATAAAATAGGAGATAGAACGAAGATTGAATTATCAGTAGAAATGCATTTGGTTTGGGAAGATGAAACATTTAACACCCCTAATAATAATGCTATAAGATTCCCTATTATGGTAAAATACAGTAATGGTTGGAAAATAGAGAGCTTTGGAACAGGTCCTTAATTCTAAATGAAGGTTGCTCAAGGGGGGTGCGGTTTAAAAACTGCCCCCTTTATTCACAGAAATTGTTAAATCGTATAAGGCTAATGTGATAGCACATGTGGAGACGGTTGTATTGATAACAAGAAAATAGAGCAGTGTTCTCGCGAAGGCTTGATATAAGCCTTTCCGGGTTTTTAGTGATAAATATTTTAGTTAGAAAAACCATGATTTTTTCTCTGCGGGAACTAGTCCAAGATGGGCTTAAAGTACCGTACAGAGTGGATTAGATGTCACTGACCCCGTACAGAACAGATTAGATGTCAGAAGGTCCGTACAGAGCAGAATGGATTTTTTTGTGAATCAGTGGGGTTGAGAGAGCAGGTTGGATGTAAAGACTTAATTGGTAATATTCAAAGGCGAATAAAGAGT
>SKID01000369.1 GCA_007116605.1 Tissierellia bacterium | reverse complement strand
CAATCGTAAGGCGAATTTGAATTGAGATATTTTTTGATATAAAGTTTATTAATATTGTGAATAAAAAAGAAAGGAGATTATGAAATACGTGATATGATTTCATAAAATAAGCCATGGCAGCAGATGAGAAAGTATATCGATGTCCTTTAGAATTATCTATTGATTTAATTGGCGGAAAATGGAAAAGTGTTATTTTATGGCATTTAAGAAATGGGGCCCTGCGGTTTAGTCAATTAAAAAGGCGTTTACCTGGTATTACACAAAAAATGTTAACTCAACAATTAAGAGACTTAGAAGATAATGGCCTCGTTCATAGAAAAGTCTATCCTGTAGTGCCTCCTAAAGTCGAGTACTCACTGACTGATGAAGGGTACTCTTTTGTTCCTGTTTTAAAATCTATGTATAAATGGGGTAGAAATTACTCTGATCGATTTGATGTAGATATTGATACCACCTTACAAGAAACCATTATCAAAGAGGAACAAATGTTAAAAAAATGATTCTGTTACCTACTCTATTTAATGCTCACAATCTATGAATACATGACAAATAAGACTCCCATTATTAACGGGAGTCTTGGATTTTTTAGTCATTATTTAAAACAGTAATCTATTACTTGAAAACAATCTCATGTTTTCTTCCAATTGGAATCCTTTTTTTTATAGATCCGACCATTAGTATCCATCCTAAAAAAAACAAAATAATATTTCCAATGATATTTGTTTCTTGTACAGTTCCATTAATTCGTGGATACATAGGTAAATATCTGATTCTCACAGTTTGGTCACTTCTTATACCATAAATAAAATCTCCTGTTCCACTACCCGTATATTTTTCCCCATTTACATAAAAAGAGTATATGATTTGATAACGATTCGGCTCTGGTAGGTTTGACCCATAGGTACGTGTATCCCTTACAGCCGATTCAACTCTTGCCGTTGTCTCCCTCCCAATCACATTCAAAGCTAAATTGTTAATACTGATTGCTATAAGCAATAATCCCACTAAGAAAATAAATATCGGCTTTTTACTTTTCTTTCTTTTACTATCTTTATATTCTTTATAGTCGTCAAGATGTCCTCTTTGGTTAGCCGGTTGATATTGTTCTTCCATTTGATGAACTGATTGATACTCATATTGCATTTGACTGCTTGATGGATACTGATTTGACTCTTGTTGTGCCCCACATTCAGGGCAAAAATTAGCATCTCCACCCATTTTTATACCACAATTCCAGCAAAACTTCATGATCTCACTCTCCCCTTAAGGCATTCCACTTACTAAGAATATGATAATTTAAAAAACGCCTAATGTAAATAACAAGATTTTAACCTACACATCTTTCTTATGAATGCTTTGAATTTTTAGGCATCAAAAAAGATCAATAAAAACTGACTACGTTTATCAATCAAGTCAGTCTTCAAATTATATTTAATCCTAATCCTTATCAAGAAATATTTCACACTTTCCCAACTGGAGACAGATACACCGAAAAATGATCATCTCCATCCAGTTGTAAAAGTTCATCTAGTAAGTCCTGATCATAGGCAGCAATGGCACAAGTACCACATCCAATAGTCTCACATGCTAGATACAAATTTTGGCATATATGACCCGCATCTAATAGCATTGGTTTATGGGATTCTTCGTTATATCGCCATTCACCCTTATAAGGCACCACGGACCATATAAATGTCACAGCACAATCTCCTGCAAATTTTTGTTTTCTTGCAGCTTGTGTTATGGTTTGTACCATATCATCAGGTGTGTAAACATATTCTAATTGATGAGTTAAGGGAAGGTAGCGGTATATTCCTCTTTTCAATCCTCTGACATTGTTTATCATCAAATTAGTTTCATAGGGGTGCCTAGCACCAGCTGACGGGACCGTTCTCATCGTAGCATAATTTTCTCCTACCACAGATTTCACACCTTGGGTACTCCATAGCAGAAAAGATAATTCTTCTAATGAAATTGACTCATTTTTAAATTTTCTGTGGCTTATTCGATCATTGATAATATCTAAAATATGTGTCTTGACAAAAATATCCTCTCCAAACTCAGGTAAAACAATGACATTATCTGGGTTAACAACAGAATTAGTCAGTGGTGGCTGTGGTTTGCCTTCCATTTGATCACTGCTAAAGGATTCATTTTTCCCAAATTTTGATTTCATAAATTGACGTTGTTCTTTTGCTTTGTTCATTCATTTCCTCCATTCCTTACCTCTATCCTGCAAAATTTAAGTTTTGCTTCTCATTTGAATTTTAATAAATTGCTGTTCATAATCTGTGTCATCCATTTTTTACGCTCTAGTTCTTAGCATTTCAGTTCTATTGATTTTTTAACTTAACTAAAACTCTGCCAAAATATTATTAACTCCTCGTGTATTTTAATAATTTATCATACCATAAACAAATGGTTTTATTCAATGTAAAATTTCATCAACCAATTAAGGCATCCCATCTTTTAAAATCTTTCTTTCAAAGCGACTCGTTCTTTATCGCTTTTTCCAAAATCAATTGCTTTATTTTCAAGAGGTTTTAGCTAAAAATTATAATCAGTTATTACTAACAGGCGTCATTTGACTTGTCGTTCGGTTGATTTGTCGGATCGGCTTTATACATATAAAAATCATTACAAGAATCCCTGTTACCCCTTCAGCAAATACTGTGGTAAGCCAAATACCTTCAGCACCTAAGAAAATAGGAAATATCGCTAAACCAATCATAATCAAAATAAGCCCTCTTAGAAGTGCAATTATTAAGGATTTTGTCGCCTGTTCTAACGCCGTAAAATAGGCTGATCCTATAATTCCCATGGCCATAAATAAGAATGACCAGCTAGTAT
Organism: Tissierellia bacterium; assembly: GCA_007116605.1. GTDB lineage: Bacteria > Bacillota > Clostridia > Tissierellales > Dethiosulfatibacteraceae > 38-11. The sequence continues at coordinate 221 of SKID01000369.1, read as the reverse complement.
ACCCTGCCACTTCTATTGCCAAAGCCATTGTCTCTGGGTCGTCTAGGATAAATACTCCAACTAACTCCCTAGTCTGCCAGCGTAGAATAAGAAAAAAGATTGTGCTGATTCCTAGGGCTACACCCATTACCCTCTTTAGTGTTCCCAGTACACGCTCATGATCTCCACTACCATAGTTATAGCTGAAAATTGGCTGTGCACCGGTGGCTATTCCCATGAAT
>SKID01000007.1 GCA_007116605.1 Tissierellia bacterium | reverse complement strand
TTATCCCATTACCAAAAAAGCACCGACAGCTATAGCAGCCATAAGAGCTAGGTTTTTCTTTTTAGATTTTTCTTCTACCATTTCGTAAACTGGTTCTAACTTTTCGATCTCGCTTGTAATTTTTATTAAAGTATCATCATCTAAATTTTCTGGCTTTACTTGAAATTCTCTATATTCACTCTCACTTGTAATACCATTTTCTAATAAATGCTTTTTTTCTTGTTCTTGTACTAGCAATTGATTTTTAACCTGTTCCATTTCATATTCATTAAGATATTGAGGGTCTACTACAACACCATATTCATCCATAATAACTAGTGGTTCACGAATTACTTGAGTAGACATCATAGGAATATCTTTTTCTTCACTTCCTATTTGCATACCTAAACCTTGATTATGATATTGAAGAGCAGCCATTTGTCTTGCTTGATACCTATCATCTATAATAGATAATTGTTCAAAATCAGCAGCACCCATTCTTTGATCTAGAGCTTTTGACTTTACTTCATCTTGAAAACGACCATTTCTAAACATTTCATCATTTCTTTCATCAATTTCAGCCTGATGTCTCATTTGATTATAATGTTTTCTTTTCATTGCCTCTTCATATTCATCTTGAGCTTTATTATGCGCTCTAATCGCTTTTGCTTCATCTAATGCTTGAGCTTCTACTCGTAAATGTGGAGATGTAAGCGCATTGGTTTGAACGCTATCAACGGTTTCAAGATGAGCTTCCACCCCTTTTCCCGTAGCATTGTGTTGAGCGCCTTGGTATACAATTCCTTGTTCATCCATATAATATAACATTTTTATTTTCTCCCTGATAATTGTTGTTGAGCATAATGATCTCTATAGTGCTTTTTTCCCATAAACAAAATATAAGCAACTGAACCAACACCTACAGCACCAGCAATCCATGGAAACCTTAGACCTAAAGGTTTAATTTCCACTTCCTCTAATAAATATTCCATTATTGATTTAGGTTTTTGTTGCATTGTTTATTCCCTCCACCATAGTATTCGGCATTTTTTCGTAAAGCTCAATCATCTTATTAGCATCATCTAATTGTCCACTCATAATTAAGCCCTGTATTCCCATATCTCTTATAAATTCGACCTGTTTGTCCATAAGTTCAGGTAAATTTTGTGATCTAATTTCTAAGTCTAGCTCTTTTAGCTTTCTTTCTTTCACGCTAGACATTAGTGGGTCACTCATTACATCTTCTAGAAGTTTTTCATATTCTTCATTAATATCAGCTTTTTTAAACTGTTGAATCTTTAAAAACTCCCATTCATAAGCATCTGTAATTTCTTGTCGTTGCATTTCTTTGACATTTGCTTCATTAAATATTTCTAATAAAGATGAAAAGGTAACAAGAGTATTTGATTCAGAATAGGCAAGATCAACATATGATATATTCATCTCTTTTAATTCTTCTATCGATTTGTTTAAATACTTTTCTTGACTAGAATTTTGAGCTAAAGCTCCTAAAAGATATTCATTAAACTCTGTTCTTGGAATAACTCTAAACGTGTCTTCCAGAGCAAGCCTTGTTTCGCTAGGACTAGACGGAATCATTTCTTCATTAACCTTATATATAGGATTAATGTCATGAGGATAATCTATATAATTATATTGAGGTTCTCTTGTCTCTAGCTTTGTAAGTATTAATCCATCTTTTAAAAAAGTATTTAATTCGTCTATTGAGTCGCTAGCCTCTTCTAAAATACCTTCAACTAAATCATCAATTAACTCTTTCATTTCGTGCGGTTCTAATTCTCTAGACAATTCATCTGCAAAATCAATTCTAAATAGCTCAATATATCTATTTATTGAATCGGCAGTATCTTTTATAAACATATTAGCAATAGGCTTTACAATAGAATTATATATTCTTCTTTGACCCTGACTTAATGAATTTTCAAAATTTTGAAAAGCATTTGTAAACAAAGAGTACTTAATCTTTGTTGGGTCTGTGTTAAATGGGTCACTAAAAGATACTGGATGATGTGGTTTTAAATAAGTTGCGTGATATGCGGCCTTTACAACATTAAAATGGTCTTTTTCAATGATTAATAACTCGTTATTAAGCGAAAAATCATTATCAAAGACTTCTGATGATTTTTTATGAGCTTTTGAAAAACTTTCTATGGATTCAACTCCACTTGCTTGTGAATTTAAAATTAGTTTTAAAACAGGATTAGACACAAACTTATTTACAACATCTTCAGCAGCGTATAAAAGTGCTGACATATAATTGTTATATTGATCAGACGATGTAAAACCATGACTCCTAAGATAATTATCCATTGTTTGCTTAGAAGTTATCCCGCTTGATTTAGGCATTTGTTCTGTAGGTATTATTTTTCCAAAACTCAATTCATATCCTTACATTAAAAACATTGCACCAGCCGCAAGAGCTATAGCCCCAACAACTAGTCCGGTATTTCCTTTATCTTCTTTTAATTCATTTAAATCATTAAAAACTTTTTCTTCCATTGTATTTGCGTCAACTTCTTTAACTTTTTCCATATCTTGAGTTAGATCTACAACAGGTTGAGGTTCATCTTTTTTTAGATGCGCTCCTGTTTCGTACTCTAAAATCAAATCAGCAAGAGTCGGAATGTCATAATCTTTTAAAAGAGGATTTTTTCTAAAATTTTCTAGAGTATTTGAGATGGTTTTAAGTCTCGACTCAATAGATGAAGCTATACTTGAAATTTCATCCTCAGATTTAATCGCATCAAGTCTTGCTTTGTATGTTGAATACTGAAGAGGAAACAATTCATTGAACAAATCATCCATTATAGGTTTTAGCTTGTTATAAATATTTTTGTTATACCACTCAAAAAAATCACTATATCTTTGTCTTGCAGGAATATTGCTACTATCATCAAAACCTATTGATCTTAAAATATTCTGTGCTTGTGTGCCATTATATCCATATATATCCAACATATTTCTTAAACTATGATAGGGTAAAGAATAAGACGTATTTCTTCTGTGATCTGATTGATTATCTATGTTTTGCATTATATATTCCTGTAAATCTTTAGTGATAAAGCAGGACTGA
>SKID01000185.1 GCA_007116605.1 Tissierellia bacterium | reverse complement strand
TTCATCACAATTCACCTCTCACTTATTTTTTTGTGCCAAAATTTTTACTTACTTTATTATACACTATTTTAGTTAAAAAATAAATACCTATTTGACATCGATTTTCAATTAATTTTGTTGATTGAAGCTATTGTGATTTTAACCTTCTTGTTAAGTTTATTTTCATCTCGCCTTACAAATAACAGTATTTCCATTGACTATTATTTCTCAGTGTTGTTAAATTCTTCTTTAATTTTTAATAGCAATTCTTTGTCTTGAATAATATCTACGGCCGTTCTGACTAAGGCTTGAATGGTAATCATCATATTATCATAGGCATACTGTGTCTTAGTGCTTTCTGCAAATTCTTTTGTGTGGGCGGCTACTTTTAAATCACCTGTTATATCAAAGTACGGATGAATGGTTGGACAAACTTGACTCACATTACCTGCATCTATAGATCCAAAGGATTGACGTGGTTCTAGAATTTTATCAACACCTAAATCTTTTAAGTGCTCTGTAAAGACAACCGACATGGTTTCATTTGTGACCATATTATCGTAAGGATATTCGTAATTTGATATTTCCAGCTTTACACCTGATGCCAAAGCAGCACCTTCGGCGCATTTTTTTACTTTTTCAACTAGTTCTATTAAATAGGTCTTTGTTTGTGCCCTAACATAAAACTGGGCCACGCAATAATCTGGAATCACATTGGCTGCTTTACCACCTTCTTTAATGACACCATGAATCCTTGCATCTGGTTGGGTTTGTTGTCTTAAGGCATTGATATTATTATAGGTATTAATCACCGCATCTAATGCATTAATCCCTTTTTCAGGGGATGACGCTGCATGAGACGTCTTACCATAATACTCAAATTGCAAAGCTTCTAAAGCTAATGATTTACCACTTTTATTGTAAGACATATTGGGATGAGCTACTAATGCCACATCCACATCATCAAAAGCTCCTTTTTCTACAAAAGGCACTTTTGCACCACTTGTCTCTTCAGCAGGCGTTCCAAAGACAATCACTTTTCCACCAATGTCGTCTATTAACTGCTTAAGAATAATTCCTGCTCCTGTGCTGGTTGTGCCAAGAATATTGTGTCCACATCCATGACCTATTCCTGGCAATGCATCATACTCTACTAGAAAAGCAATGGTTGGTCCTTCTTGATTACTTGCATAAGTTGCTTTAAAAGCAGTATCAATGCCTAAAAATTTACGTTCTACTTGAAAACCACTTTTTTCAAGCATATCTTCATGTAATTTGCATGATTGAAACTCCTCATATCCTAATTCTGGATGATCATAGATTTGATCACTGAGTTGAATCAATGCTTCTTTATATTCTAATGCTAAAGCTTGAATCTTTTCTTTCATCATAATCTCCTATTCTAAATTGTATTTCACAAAGGTACCAAGACGACCATTTACAACAGTCTGTCCTTTTAATGCGATTTCACCATTGACTATCACATACTCAATGCCATCTGGCGGTAATGTTGGGTGTTCAAAAGTTGCATTATCTAGGATGGTTTCTGGATTAAATATTGTAATATCTGCATCCATACCCACTTGAATGTCGCCTTTTTTCTTCAGTCTCAGTCTTTGTGCTGGTCCTAAAGTCATTTTCCATAAAGCATCCACTAAGTCTAGTTTTTTACTTTCTCTAACATATCTACCCAGTACTTTGGGAAAACTACCAGCACCTCTAGGATGACCACTGTTTTTTCGATAGACACCATCACTGCCAACAAAAACAAATGGTGCTTGTAAAGCTTCAATGACTTCATCTTCGTTCATTACAAAAGCCACTGCAATCATATTCGGATATTCTTTTCTCGCCCTATAAAAGAGCTCTTCTGTACAACGCATGTTCTTAAAAGGTTCTTCTGTCAACAATATATCACTATAGGTACGATTCCACTTTTCAAAGCAGCCATCATCAAATGCCGCAGAACCAATAAATGTCCCAAATGCATCATAAGGATAACAGTCAGCCCAAATATCATATCCTTCTTCTCTTGCCCCTTGAATGACTCTTAAACTTTCTTTCATATAACCATAGGCACTACAACTACCAATATGAGAAATTTGCATTGGCATTTTTGATTGACTCGATATCTCAATTAATTCTTGGATAGATGCTACACTTTTTTCTACATCAGCTCTAAAATGTGCCGAAAGCAAATATTGGTCTGAATCTAAAGCTTTTGCTAACGCAATGACTTCTTCTGTTTCTACACCTGGCGAATATTCAATACCATAAGATATACCGACGATGCCTGTGTCATGATAATGCTTAATTTTGGTTTTCATTTTCTCTAATTCTTGTGATGTGGCTTTTCTGTATCTGTTGTCAATACCAACTTCTTCTCTAATAAAATTATGTCCAAGATACATCATATAATTGACAGGTGCTTGATATTTATTGACATAACTAATAAAATCTTTGACATCTTGTCGATTGGCACCACAATTCCCACCTACACTAGTGGTTACTCCCATCTTTAATTGGTAATAAGAGATAAAATAAGGATCTTTCTCAGAAAAATCTAACTCTTCCTCATGCATATGAATATCAATAAATCCCGGCGAGACTACTTTGTCTGTGGCATCAATCGTAAAATCTGCTGCTTTTCTTACATTGCCAATTTCTGTAATCACACCTTCCTCTATCATGACATCTTGTTGTGTTAAACAAGCATTTTTGAAATCTGGCACAAGGCCATTAATGATTTTTATCGTCTTAATTTGAATCACCTCCTGTAATTAATCAAACCAGGCAGATATCTGCCTGGTTTGATTTACTGCAATTACTGACAAAAACTCATTGCAATTTCACTATAAATTCTTACATAATTGTACAAATCAACCACAGGGACTTTTTCATCCTTGGTATGAGAGTAACTGATATTACCTGGTCCAGTTATCACTGTTGGTATTTTTCCATAATATGACAATGTTGCTGCATCTGTCCAGCCTCGTTTTCTAGTAATGCTAGGTTCTTCACCTAAGTGTTGGGATAATACTTTTTTCACTGTTTGGACAATATGAGCTTCAGGTTCAGTATAGTGATACATATGGTCATACACTCT
>SKID01000328.1 GCA_007116605.1 Tissierellia bacterium | reverse complement strand
ATTAGCTGAAAAAGACAAAGTCTTTTCCATTTGATAACGTTCATTAAAGGATTTTAGAAAAAGATAAGCTAAGGGCATAATATCTTTTTTTCGCTCTCTTAATGATGGGATAGAAATAGGGACCACATTTAAGCGATAATACAAGTCTTCTCTGAAGGTTCCCTCTTGAACCATTTTCTCCAAGTTTTTATTAGTCGCTGCCAAAATACGCACATCTACAGGAATGTTTTCTGTTCCACCTACTCGCTTAATTTCTTGTTCTTGCAAAACTCGCAATAATTTAACCTGCATCTCTAACGGTAATTCTCCTACCTCATCTAACAAAAGTGTGCCCCCTTCGGCTACCTCAAATAAGCCAATTTTGCCATCTTTTGAAGCACCTGTAAATGCACCTTTTTCATACCCGAATAACTCAGATTCTATTAAATTAGCCGGTATCGCACCGCAATTAATCTTGACAAAAGGTTTTTCTTTTCTTAAACTATTGCGATGAATCAACTTGGCCACTTCTTCTTTTCCTACTCCAGTTTCCCCAAGAATTAATACCGTTGTATCAACCCTAGCAATTCTTTTAGCCATTTCTAGTACTTTAATGTTTTTTTCATCTTCTGCGACTATATCTTCATGCTGTGATAATTGCATTTTCAATTCTTCAATGGTGGAATAGTATTTTAAGGTCAACTCACGATTCTTGTCTAACTCTTGCCTCAAATCCATTAATTCTGTAATATCTCTTACATTTGTAACCACCATAACAATATCACCCTTGGCATCAAAGATGGGTGTGCCCGTCACTAATGCCATCTTGCCAGTTTTAAAGCGCTGTTGAATGGTTGTTACTTTTCTGCGTTTTAACACTAACAAAGTGACTGATTCTGATAACACCTCATCCGAAACTAATTGACTCATATATTTACCAATCATGTCTTGTCGGTTTAAACCAGTAATTCTCTCATAGGATTTGTTGATTTTAATCGTTTTAGCTTGTCCGTCGGTTATATAAATACCATCATACGAAGATTCGATAATCGACTCCAACTCAAATGAAAGTCTATCTAAATCTTTCATATAGTTTAAATCTTTAGATTTAATCAGTCCCAACAGTTGGTTAGTCTGTCGACTATAAACCAAATTGATAAAATTGGAAACTTCAACTTGAGTGGTCTCCATGTCATCATATAATATACCATAAGCTTGGTGTCGATGATCAATAGCTAATGAATCTAGTGTATAGCCTTGAAGCATGGCCTGAAACAAGTCACGTTTTGTAATAATGCAGATTTCGTCATTCACTTTCTTTTTAAAAAGCAAGGCATCTACGTCATTCTCCGTAAATTCTTCCATCACATCATGCAAAAGACTTTCCCCATCCAAATAGATGAGGTGCTGACTCATAATATCTTTCACTCTCATCACATAACCTCCGTTCCAGTGACATTGCCCCTCTTGCTCCGATTTAAAACCTGCTCAACAAAAATCGTGACCAGTTTTTCATCAAATTGTTGACCTCCATGGTCGAGCAATTCTTGGCTTGCTTCTTGTTTTGTCATCGGTATTGGTCTATAAGGTCTTTTGGAAACCATAGCATCATAAGCGTCCACAATAGCAATAATCCTGGCTTTTAAGGGAATTTGATTAGCCTTTAATCCTTTAGGATACCCTAAACCATCCATTCGTTCGTGGTGACATAATACTAGGTCGGCAATACTAGCAAAGTCTGGTACCCCCTTTAAAATTCGGTAGCCAATGGCTGGATGATTTTGGATTTCTTCATATTCTTCTAAAGTGAGTGGTTCTGCCTTATCTAATATACTATAATCAATGGCAATTTTACCAATATCATGGAGCTGACAGGCTGTTTTTAACTGGTCCAATTGCGTCTGATCAAACCCTAGCTCTTTTCCTAATAAAATCGCCCATTCGGCAACACGCTGAGAATGCTGTTCTTCTCTTGAGTTTTTCTCGTGCAAGGCATGTAACATAGAAAGCACAATATTTCGACTTTTACTGTTATCATGATATATTTTGTTTTGATACATGCGGTTCTCTGCTCGTTTTAAGACATCATCCAAATCCTCGTGAATGCTTTTCTGGGTACCATGACCTATTGCAATAGACAATTGTAAGTCTTTAAGTTTTATTTTCGATAACCTTTCATGTAGCCTCAAAATAATCTCTTGGACATGATCATGATGACACTTAGGAAGGAGCACAACAAACTCATCTCCTCCAATTCTGGCAATCACCTCATCTTGTCGAAAAGTTTCTTGTAACTCATAGGCAAAAAGCTTTAACAAGCTATCCCCCGTTTCATGACCAAAGGCATCATTAAACAATTTTAAGCCATTCATATCTGCCATGACAATGGATATGGGATAGTTTCTTGGCACATCCATACGCCGACTTTCTTCTTCATAGAAACGGCGATTGTAAAGCCCTGTCAATTGATCTCGAAAACTTAGAAAGTGAATTTTGCGCTCTCTTGAATAAGTTTCTGTCATATCTAAAACTGAAGCTTTGATTTTTCTTTTATCATCAAAATCCCATATTTCTGACATTAATTTTACTTCTTTGACCAAATCATTATGTTGAAGGTTAAGGTCTAATTCGTATGGCATTCCTTCCTTTAATAGACTTTTATGTTTTAAATAGAATAAGTCTTGTGAATTTGGATGGATATATTGTCGAATATCATGTCCTTTTATCGTTGTCGATCCTAATCCCATCAGTCGAATAAATGCTTTATTGGCCAGTTCAATCATGCCGTCTTCATCATAAACAATATAGGGAACAATCCCCTCATAAAACAAACGCTTAAATTTGTTTTCTGATTTGTCTAAGTCTCTTTGCACTCTCATTAACTCTTGATTTTGGTATTGAAGCTCTTGATGATACACACTGACTTCTTCAACTAACTCATCGATACTTTTAAAGCGTAAATCTAAAGACTCCTCTTGTCCTTTTTGGATAACGGATTCTATTCGCTTTTTCAATTTTTCTTTATCCAAATCTCTTTGCATCTGCCTCACCCTTTTACTCAATCTCTAATAGTTTTCTTAATTTCGATACATCCGTGACCGTTCCAGCT
>SKID01000188.1 GCA_007116605.1 Tissierellia bacterium | reverse complement strand
ATAACACAGCCTCTAAAAAGCGATAAAAATTACCGCCAATAACGTTGGCAACCGTTTCTTCGCTATAACCTCTATCCAATAAACCTTTTGTGATATCTAGGCTAGCACGGTGATTTTTAATCACATCTACATTGCTTTTTTCAGTGTAATACAAGTTGCATAAATCAAAACCATATCCAACAGCATCCTCGCCAGCCGTCAGGATTAAATGCTCAATATGCTTAACGACATAATCCACACTTTGTTTTTCTTTATCTTTTGACACAATACTGGTATACGTATTTACACCAATAATCCCTTGTCTTTCTCCAATAGCTTGAATTTGATTATCGGATAAATTACGTGGAATATCATTTAAAGTTCTTGTATTCGAGTGAGATGCAATGATAGGTCCATCATAAAACTTTAAAACATCATCAAAACCAGCATCATTAATATGACTTAAGTCCAGAAAAAATCCCAGTGCCTTTGCTCGGTGAATAACTTCTACACCAAAAGCTGTTAATCCTCCTTGTTTTCCACGTGGAGGATTATTGAAATAACTTCCATCCGCTACATAATTCCTACGACTCCATGTTAATCCTAGTCCTCTAACGCCCAACCTGTAAAACACATTGAGTAAATCACTATCATTCAAGATGGGCTCGGCACCTTCTAATGACATGATAATGCCTATCTTTCCAAGCTCAATCGCCTTTTTCATGTCATTTAGATTAGTAATTAAGCAAAAATCTTCAGTGCTTTCAATTTCTTCCATTAAGTCATTAATCTGATTCAAAGCCATTCTTAGGGCCATTTCAGGCACAAACACATTTTCGATAAAAATGGCTGCAACAATAAAATTAAATCCTGCATATCTAAAATCTTCTAGAAAATATCCTTTGAGAATCTCTTTTTCTCCATTTCTTTTTTTATTATAAATAATGCCACCTAAGTCCAGATGCCCATCAATGACAATGTTTTTTTGATGTAACTGAATTGCTCGTTCCATGTTTTCCATCAAATACCTCCAAATAAAACGATCTTTTTAAAATGATTCTTGCTTTAACAAAACTCGGGTTTCTCTTCTAATAGCTTTAATGTTAACTGGGATTGTAATAGCACACCATATACCAGACATTCTTCATCAATATCAAATAATGGATGATGTCCTTTATATACTATGCCTTTATCTTCATTACCACAACCTAAATTGTAAAAAATCCCTGGCGCATGTTGTAAAAAATAACCAAAGTCTTCTGCGCCCATACTTCCTTGTTTGGCTACTTCTACATTTTTTTCTCCCAAAAGACTTTCTACTTGTTTTTTAGCAAAATCCACCATTTTATCATTATTCACTAGGGGAATATATCCTTCATCAAAAATAATTTCTGCTTTTGTTCCAAAAGCCAAACCTATATGCTCTACAATGCTTTGTGCTTTATGTTTAATCATCTCTCTCTGATTTTGATCTAAGGTCCTTAGCGTCCCAGTCATGACCACTTTATCTGATATAATATTGCCTTTAGTGCCACCCTCAATCTTACCTATCGTTAAAACAATAGGTTCAAAAGGAGATTTGCATCGGGCGATCATTGCTTGTAGCCCTGAAATAATTTGTCCAGCTATAACAATGGCATCTGTCCCATCATGGGGATATGCACCATGACCAGATTTCCCATAAACATTAATTGTAACACCGTCCGTTGAAGCATTCATTTTTCCATAAGTAAACTCTACTTTGCCAGTTTCTATTCTAGGAAAAACATGAAGTCCTAATACATAATCAACTTTGGGCTTGTCCATACATCCTTCTTCTATCATGTACTTTGCACCACCCACTGTTTCTTCAGCGGGTTGAAAAAACAATTTAATTACTCCCTGAAAATTTTGTTTGTGTTGATTTAAGACCTTTGCCACACCCATCAGAATAGCTGTATGAGCATCATGACCACATGCGTGCATGATTCCTGGATTGTTTGATTTGTAAGGAACTTGATTTAGCTCTTCTATGGGTAAAGCATCCATATCTGCTCTTAATGCTACTGTTTTACCTCCAGGTACACCTTGAATCATTCCCACAATACCAGTCTGTGCACATGTCATATAAGGTATATTCTCAGATTCTAAAAAGTCTTTAATTTTTTGACTTGTTCTCCATTCATTCATCCCTAACTCAGGAAATTGATGGAAATCTCTTCTCCAAAAAATAATCTCATCTTTAATTTGATTAATATTATCCCTTAATTCGATCACCCATATATCCTCCATATACAATATGAGTTAATCATATAATAACTTTTTTGTCTTGTAAACGCCTTTAGATGAAATCTTTTTCCGGATTTGTGGACTCACCTAAGCCTATTCTTACCCAAACGCTCATCTCTAACCCGCTTTATACGACTCCCTTTGATATTTGGAAATAGCAAGATTAATTCTCAGAAAAAAGTAATTAAGTTTTATGTCAGATAATTCCACCATGACCCAGAACCTATTGGTTATAGTGTTTAGCATGGTCTCTTTTGCGTAAAAGAAAACCCGATTCCTATTGTCGTACATAATCTGTAAAGTTATTTCCATTTTGATAGTTTTTGGCACATTTTTAGCATATAATATAACAGTCTTCTAAAAAATTTGTGTAAACCATATTGTTGGTTAAAAGGAGCATGATATGGAAAAAAACAAAGAAAACCCATTAGAATTAGCGTTATATCGAGATACATATTTAACTGTTGATTTAGATGCTATTGCATATAATATTCAACAATTGACTTGTCTCATGGGTTCAAACGTAAAAATTGCCGCAGTTGTAAAAGGAGATGCCTATGGCATGGGTGCTGTCTGTATAGCTCCAACTCTTATGGAAAATGGTGTTTCTATTTTAGCAGTTGCAAATCTTCTTGAGGCAATAGAACTAAGAAAAGCATTCCCAAATTATCCTATTTTAATCATGGGTCATACACCAGATCGATTTCTTTCCACAATTCTGGACTATCAACTGACCCGTACCATTTTCAGTTACAATCAAGCTTTAATATTATCGGACTTAGCATCCACTAACAATATTAAGCAACCCATTCATATTAAATATGATACCGGATTTAATCGCTT
>SKID01000299.1 GCA_007116605.1 Tissierellia bacterium | reverse complement strand
TTATTTAAAGGCGAAGACCTAGTGAAAAAAACCGATGAACAAATACGACAATTAAGACTAAAAGAGATAGCGATGATTTCTCAAAGTGCCATGAATGCATTAAATCCAGTGTATACTGTTGGTGAACAGCTAATGGAGGGTATTCTAGCCCATACCAAAATGACTAAAGAACAAGCTTATGCACGGACAGTCGAAGTATTTAAGATGGTCGGTCTTGAAGAAAAAAGACTAAAAAGTTATCCTCATCAAATGAGTGGGGGTATGAAGCAAAGAGCCATTATAGCAATGTCGATGACCTTAAATCCTTCATTAATTATTGCAGATGAACCAACAACAGCATTAGACGTGGTTGTTCAAGATAGGATTTTACAAAAAATCATAGAGGTTCAAAAGAAAATCAATAGCTCAATGATTCTAATCACTCATGATATTTCTGTGGTTTCTGAAACTTGCGAGACAATTATTGTCATGTATGGCGGAAAAATAATGGAAAAAGCACCCTCGAGGATTTTTTTCAAAAAACCAGTCCATCCTTACTCCCTAGGTTTGAATAATGCGTTTCCAAGCATACATGAAATCGGAGAACATTTAATATCAATTCCAGGGTCACCACCAAATCTCATGGAAAAACATACTGGATGTAGATTTGCTCAAAGATGCCCTTTCAAAACAGAAAAGTGTGATATAGAGGCACCCTTATTAGAAGAAGTTCAAGAAGGACATTTTTCTGCATGTCATTATAATGACCAAGTTGAAATGTTTAGAGAGTCTTGTAAACTACCAGAAACTTGGGAAAAGGTAAGATTTAGAATTGTAGAAGAAATTAGGAGGAATTATGATGAGTAAAACTCCTTTGATAGAAATAAAAGCGTTAAAAAAATATTATTTAGTGAACAAAGGAATCAAAGATGCTTTTAACAAAAACAAAACTTATGTAAAGGCTATTGATGATATTAGTTTAACGATTCATGAAGGCGAAATATTAGGATTAGCTGGGGAAAGTGGATCTGGTAAGACCACTACGGGTGAAATATTAGTGCGTCTACAGAATCCTACAAGTGGAGAAATTGTGATTGACGGTCATCCCATGAATAAAAATTATCAGAAAGAATTTAGGAAATCGGTACAGATGATATTTCAAGATCCGTATGAAACACTTAATCCCAGGTTTAATGTTTTTGATACTATTGCAGAGCCATTGCGAATTCATGGTTTAAAAGATAAAAAAACACTTTATAGCAAAGTGATAGAAGCACTTGAGACCGCAGAATTAAAACCAGCTGAACACTTTATATATCGTTATCCTCATGAGTTGAGTGGTGGACAAAGACAGAGAGTTGCTATTGCAAGAGGAATTGTTTTAGAACCTAAAGTATTAGTAGCTGATGAACCGGTTTCCATGCTTGATGTATCAATCAGAGCAGATATTTTAAACTTGCTAAAAAGATTACGAAAAGAAATGGGATTAACGATGCTCTACGTGTCCCATGATTTATCGACTATCAAGTATTTATGTGATAGAATTGCTATCATGTATTTAGGTAAAATTATGGAGATTGGTCCAGTCAATGAGGTGGTATCTAATCCTCAACATCCATATACGCAAGTGCTATTATCGGCAGTTCCAGTGGCTGATCCAGATTATAATAAAAAAAGAATGATTATTGATGATGAAGTACCTGATCAAATCAATATACCGATAGGTTGTAGGTTTACACCTAGGTGTCCTTATGCTAAAGAAGCATGTAATCAGTGTGATCATACAATGATCAAAGTATCAGACGAGCATTACCATGCGTGTATATTTTCTAAAGAAGAACAAACAAGTTAATCATTACTTGCAATGACTAAGTAAAGCCATCATTTATATAATGATGGCTTTAAAATTAAGTTAAAAAGGGATGATATTTTGAAGAAAATAGTGTATAATTCTTAGATGTGATTATAAAAAAGGTGGAAACAAGATTGAAATTATTTATGCAAGTGATCAAAGAAATGGTCATTATTATGGTTATCTATTACACAGGACTTTTCCTTTCGCAAGTGATTCGTCCCATTATTCTAATCCCAGGAAATATCATCGGGATGTTTATTTTATTTGTTTTACTAAATATGGGTATTCTAAAAGTTGATCATATCAAAAAAGTAAGTTCTTTTTTATTAAAGCATATGGGATTTTTCTTTATACCACTAGGTGCGGCAATTTATGTTTTAGTGGATATTGTTCAGCCGATTTGGTTGCAAATTATAATTGTGATTGTATTGACGACTGTACTGGTTATGGGTTTAACAGGCAAATCAGTTGAATGGATGATGAAAAAAGATAAAAATAAAGAGGTGAGGCAATGATACTCATTGGAATTAGTTTAACGGTTGTTGCCTATATGATATCATTATATTTATCCAAAAGATTTCGTATATCCCTGATGAATCCTATATTGATATCAGCGGCAATTATTGTAGCAACCATCTATTGGACACCCTTGACTTATGAGTTATATAAGCCTGGAGGAGATGCCATTGTATCCGTTCTGGGACCCTTAGTGGTGGTGTTGGCAGTACCTTTATACAATAATAAAAGTGTGCTCCTTAAATATTACAAAGCCATTTCGGTGGGTATTATGACCGGCGTTATTGTTTCTGCAGTATCAGTAGTGGGTATTAGCCTTCTTTTAAACCTAGAAGCCGATATTATTTGGTCAATGCTTCCGAAATCCATTACTTCACCAATGGCAATTGAAGTAGCAATAATGTTGGATGGTATTGTTGAACTGACCGTTTTGTTTGTAGCTTGCACAGGTATTTTAGGTGCAGCAATAGGACCTTCTGTATTTCAGTTATTTCGGATTAAAGACGATACAGCCAAAGGAATTGGATTAGGAGCAGCTTCTCATGGTGTAGGAACATCAAAAGCGGTTGAGATAAGTGGTGAGGCAGGTGCTGCTAGTAGTTTAGCCATGGTTTTATCTGGTGTTGTAACCATTGTGATTGCAATAATATTTGTTAGAATTATTTGATAAATATATGAAAAACTATGATTGCAAAGGAGAAAAAAATGTTGTTAATTAAAAACGGTTATATTAAAACGATTAGCCATGGAGACA
>SKID01000119.1 GCA_007116605.1 Tissierellia bacterium | reverse complement strand
ATTGATGTTTGTTCGGGTCAATTCTAAGCTGTTTTTGTTCACATCCACAAAATAACATTTTTCTGCACCTCGGCTAATAAACTCTAAACCAATGGCTCCTGTCCCAGCAAATAAATCTAGCACAATTGCATTGTTTGTTATGGGTTGTATTAGGTTGAAAATGGATTCTTTGATACGGTCAGTGGTTGGTCTGATTTTATCATTTTTTGGTGTTAGTAATTTTGTGCCTTTTGCTCTTCCTGAAATTATTCTCATCTTTATCTCATTCCTCATTATATATGATTATTCATTAGTTTAAAATAATTTTTTTTAGTTCTAATTTCTTTTCTATTTGTTTTTTCATTTCTTGCCATTCTTCACCATCGAGATTAGGATTATTTTCTAGTATATCCACGGCTTCTTTTCTAACCGCTTCTATCATTCTAACATATTGATAAGAATTAGCAAACTTAAACAATGTTTCCCCATGCTGGCGCACACCAATAAAATCTCCTGGACCTCTCATTTTTAAATCTTCTTCTGCAATAAAAAATCCATCATTTGATTTTGTCATAATTTCTAGACGTTGTAAGGACATTGTATTTTTTGTCTCTGTCACTAAAAAACAATAGGACTGCCAATCACTTCTTCCCACTCTTCCTCTTAATTGGTGTAATTGTGATAAACCAAATCTTTCTGCGCCTTCAATGACCATGACAGAGGCATTAGGCACATTGACACCCACTTCTACTACCGTTGTAGAAACAAGGACATTGATTTTTCTATTTAAGAATTCTTGGAATATATTGTTTTTATCCTTGCTATTCATCTGGCCATGGACGCATTTAACGACATATTCAGGCATCATTTTTCTCAATCTGTCTTCAATCACTTCTACCGATTCTAAGCCATGATCATTTTCCTTGATAGAAGGCGCAACAAAATAAACTTGTTTTCCTAATGCGATTTGTTTTTTGACGGAATGAATCATTTTTTCATATTGATGTGGTCGAACAATAAATGTCTGTATTGATTTTCTACCTGGGGGTTTATCGTAAATATTTGAAATATCCAAGTCCCCATAGACTATCAGAGAGAGTGTTCTCGGTATAGGTGTCGCACTCATTACAAAAACATGAGGTGCATCTCCTTTATGAGTTAAAATACCTCTTTGTCTAACGCCAAAACGATGTTGTTCATCGGTGATTACAATCCCTAAGTGTTTAAACTTAACATCTTCTTCTAATAAAGCATGGGTTCCAATAACAAAGTCTAGTGCATTTTTTTCTAATTCATGTTTGATGCTTTGTTTATTACGATGACTCATGCTACCAATTAGCAAGCCACATCTTATGCCAAAACCATTAGCAATCTCTTTAAAAGCTTCATAATGTTGTTTCGCAATGAGCTCTGTTGGCACCATCATTGCAGATTGATAACCATTGCAAAAAGATAAAACAACAGCGAAAAAAGCAGTGATTGTTTTTCCACTGCCTACATCTCCTTGTACTATGCGATTCATCCCGTGATCACTCGTCATGTCATTGATTAGATCATGGATGACTTTTAATTGATCCCCTGTCAACGTATAGGGGATGAGCTTTTTAAACGCTTCTATCTCATTACGGTAAACCATTTTATTTTCCCTATGAGATTGCTGTAAATTGCGAACTTTAGCTAACATCAATTGGATCTCAAATAGCTCTTCGAAAGCTAAAGACAATTTTGCTCTTTGATAATGGGCCTTGCTTGGTGGATAGTGCATCCATTTTAAAGCCTTTTTTCGATGGATCAATTTGTATTGAGACATCAAGCTTTCAGGAATGATTGGTAAAATCCCAGGTCCTTTCACATCAAACAATCCTCTTATTATCTTTTGCATTTGAAGATTAGAAATGCCTTTAGTTAAAGGATAGATTGGATAAAATGTTTCTTTTAAATGAGTATCGTGTTGGTCTATCCAATCTGGATTAACCATACACATCTGCCCTTGATATTCTTTGATTTCTCCAAATAAAAACACTTGTTTTTTTTCTAGTATTTTGTTCTTGATATAAGGCTGATTAAAGAATATAACCTTTAAAATCCCAGTATCATCAAATACTTGAACTTTAACCATTTGCTTGCCCTTAATTGGATTAGCTTGTAAAGTGCGTTTATTGAAAAAGACTTGAATCAGTTGTTTTTCTCCAAGTTCTAAATCATTGATCTGTATAATATGACGTCTATCTTCAAATCGATAGGGAAAATAATATAGCAAATCCTCCCCAGTATTAATGCCTAATTTCATAAGCTTTTCGCAAGTTTTCGGTCCTACACCTGGTAAGTTTAACAGTTCATTTTCCATATAATGCCTCAGTTCTAAAGCTTTCTAAATCCTGTTAACTTATTCTACGGAAATGATATAATAATATAGTGGTTGCCCTCCATTAACGACTTCTATGTCGCATTCAGAAAACTCTTCTTCTAAGATTTCCACAATATGAGCCGCTTCCTCTTCACTAACTTCTTCACCATGGATAATCGTAATCAAAGAATCTTCTTCATCAACCATTTTCCGAATCAGACTTAATGTTTGCTCTTCAATGTTATCTCCGTTAGCTACAATTTCACTGTCAAATAGAGCAATCACTTGACCTGTGGTGATATCAATATCATTGATTGTAGTATCTCTTACAGCAAAAGTAACTTGTCCTGTTTTTACTGCCAGCATAGCATCTTTCATCACATGCTCGTTATCTTCTGGAGCTAATGACTCATCATAGGCTAACAAAGAAGCAATCCCTTGAGGAATTGATTTAGTTGGAATCACAAAAACATTTTTGTCTGAAATATCACTTGCTTGATTGGCTGCCAAGATGATATTGCTATTATTGGGTAGAATAAAGACATTTTCACAATGTAAAGAATCAATGGCTTTCAAAAAATCTTCTGTACTGGGATTCATCGTTTGTCCACCCGTTATCACCACATCCACGCCTAAATCTTTAAAAATCTTTTTAATCCCTTGTCCCATTCCAATGGCAATAAAAACATTCTCTTTAAACTCTTTTAGTGATTTTTCTTTGTTTTTTTCTCTAAACTGTTGTCTCATATTGTCTATTTTAATATTAATCAATTCTCCATAACGACCTGCTTTTT
>SKID01000191.1 GCA_007116605.1 Tissierellia bacterium | reverse complement strand
ATGAGGTGACGGGAGTAGATGAAGTGGTTGACATGATTCTGGAAAAGTATTAATAAAAGACAGTCAAGTTTTGGTGCTTTAAACGCAAGAGTCCTGTCAATCGTGCGAGTAGTTTCGATAGAGAATTATTTTCTATGGGAGGCAATATGAAACTAAGAGGAATAGGTGCAAGTGATGGTGTGGCCTACGGCAAAGTATTTAAGCTAGAAAAAGTGATTTTTGAAATCAGTGAAGAAAAAACAACAAAGCCAGAAGAAGAAATCAAAGCATTAAAACAAGGGATGGCAGAAACAGAAAAAGACATAGAAGGGATAAAAAAGCGAGCCAAAGAACAATTAAGTGAAGAAGAAGCCGCCATATTTGATGCCCACTTAGAAATATTAAAAGATCCCGAGTTAATGGATCAAACCTTGTGTTTAATCCGGCAACAACATTACAAAGCAGCCAAAGCTTTTCATGAGATTTCAGAAAATTTTGCCCATCTATTTGAAATGATGGACAATGCATATATGAAAGAAAGAGCTGCAGATGTGAGAGATGTATCAAGAAGAGTCTTATCACATATCTTGCAAGTATCACTCACAGACCCATCAGACATCAAAGAAGAAGTGATCATTGTAGCAGATGATTTAACTCCATCGGACACGGCCCAACTAAACAAATGTTACGCCAAAGGCTTTGTTACCCAAGTAGGTGGAAGAACCAGTCACAGTGCCATTATGGCAAGGTCTCTTGAAATACCTGCAGTGGTTGGCGTTGAAGAGATTTTATCAAAAGTCAATGCAGAAGATTATCTGATGATTGATGGTTTATCAGGGGAAATCACCATCAATCCCACAGAAGAA
The DNA here is from genome assembly GCA_007116605.1 of Tissierellia bacterium. Taxonomy (GTDB): domain Bacteria; phylum Bacillota; class Clostridia; order Tissierellales; family Dethiosulfatibacteraceae; genus 38-11. The sequence goes on along the minus strand of SKID01000191.1, from coordinate 2,277 downwards.
GATCTCAAAGAGTACCATGAGAAAAAGGCTGCCTATGCAAAGAAAAAAGAACAATTATTAACCTACAAAGACCAATCTACCCAAAGTCAAGACGGCTATCATGTGGAACTTGCAGCCAATATTGGATCGGTACAAGACTTAGAAGGTGTGATTGAGAATGGAGCAGAAGGCATTGGCTTATTCAGAACAGAATTTTTATTTATGGGTAAAAAACAATGCCCCGATGAAGACCTTCAATACGAAGCCTATAAAGCCGTATTAGAAACCATGGGAGAAAAACCCGTAGTGATTAGGACTTTAGATGTAGGGGGAGACAAGGCCATTGACTATATTCATGTATCAGAAGAGATGAATCCGTTTCTAGGACATCGGGCCATTAGACTGTGTTTAGACCAAGAAGATATCTTTACCCTACAACTTCGAGCCTTACTTAGAGCCAGTGTACATGGGAATCTAAAAATCATGTTTCCAATGATTGCCACCTTAGACGAATATCGACAAGCCAAAAAAATGTTAGAAAGTTGTCAAGAAGACCTAAAAAAAGAGGGCTATCAAGTGAGTGATCAAATAGAAGTAGGGATTATGGTAGAGATTCCCTCAACAGCGGTATTAGCCGATCAATTTGCAAAAGAAGTGGATTTTTTCTCTATCGGTACCAACGACTTAATTCAATACACCTTTGCAGCAGACCGTATCAATGAGAAGGTAGCCTATCTATACCAACCCTTTAACCCAGCCTTGTTAAGAATGATAAAAATGGTAATCGATGCCGCCCATGAAACAGGCATATGGACAGGGATGTGTGGAGAGATGGCAGGTAATCCCTTGGCAGCCCCTGTATTACTAGGCTTAGGATTAGATGAATTCAGCATGAGTGCCAGTAGTATATTACCCATCAGAAAACTGATGGCATCCATAAAAAAAGAAGACATGGAACACTTAGCACAAAAAGCCCTTCAATGTGGCACCAGTGATGAAGTGATGACATTAATCAAAAAATATATACCTAGAGGTGTTTAAAAATTAATATCTTCACACCAGAATCAAACATATGTTTGCAAACCCTTAATAAAATGGTATAATAGAGATATCATTCATTAGGGGTTTTTTTATGGATAAAATACTAAATAAACTGCAAATTTTAGCAGATGCTGCTAAATATGATGTGTCGTGTTCATCAAGTGGTTCAACGCGAAAAAACAATGGAAAAGGAATAGGAAATGCTGCAGATTGTGGGATATGTCATACATGGACTGCTGATGGTCGATGTGTGTCCTTACTAAAAATACTAATGACCAATCATTGCGTCTATGATTGTCACTATTGTGTTAATAGATTGACTAATGATGTTCCTAGGGCTACGTTTACACCTAAGGAAGTAGCTGACCTAACAATAGCTTTTTACAAAAGAAACTATATTGAGGGATTGTTTTTGAGTTCTGCTATTGTAAAAAGTCCAGACTATACAATGGAACGCATGGTAGAAATACTATCGATATTGCGAAATCAATATCATTTTAGTGGCTATGTTCATGTCAAAGCAATACCTGATGCAAGTATAGATTTAGTTCGTCAAGCAGGTTACCTTGCAGATAGATTAAGCTTAAATATTGAGTTACCCACACAATCTAGTCTTAGTGAATGGGCTCCTCAAAAAAAGATGTCCAACTTATTGAGTCCAATTGCCCAAGTAGGCCAACATATTTCCAATAATGTAATAGAAAGGAAGTCTTCAAAAAACGCACCTGCATTTGTTCCTGCAGGACAATCGACACAACTTATTGTTGGTGCAACAAAAGATACTGATTTCCATTATCTAAAAGCGGCTAAAGCTTTGTATAATCGATATGAAATGAAACGAGTATTTTATTCAGCTTATGTTCCGGTATCGAAAAGTAAAAATGACCTTGCCTTGTTTACGGTGCCACCTCTAAAAAGAGAACATCGTCTTTACCAGGCAGATTGGCTTATGAGATTTTATAAATTTGATGCTGATGAATTAGTGTCAATTGGACAGCCTAAGCTGAGTATGGAAATGGATCCAAAAGCTCAATGGGCCGTAAATCATATGGATCAGTTTCCTGTAGAAGTGAATCAGGCAGATTATCACACATTATTGCGTGTTCCGGGAATAGGACCCATATCGGCCGGTCGAATCATTAGACAGAGAAAGTTTAGTCGTGTCACACATGATGGATTAAAAAAAATGGGAGTGGTAATGAAAAGAGCTAAATATTTTATAACTTGTTCTGGAGAATATAAAGGAGGCTTGGATAT
>SKID01000146.1 GCA_007116605.1 Tissierellia bacterium | reverse complement strand
TTATTCGCTCAACTCCCGTCATATCAATCATTATTATTGCCTTAATTTGGTTTCGATCCAATTATGCTCCTGTCTTTGTAGGTGTTTTGATGTGTGTGCCTATTGTGTGGGCTAATATGTCTGAAGGAATTCGTAGAGCTGATACTGATCTTTTAGAAATGAGTAAGGTCTATCATGTTCATCCATTCAATATCATCCGATCCATTTATATCCCTTCAGCTTTTCCTTATCTTTTAGCAGGTATGATTAGCATTACCGGCTTAGGTTGGAAGGTGGTTGCCGCAGCTGAAGTCTTATCTTTGCCACAACATGGTATCGGTCGTAAACTTCATGAATCTAGAATTTTTTTGCAATTTGAACAATTACTTGCCTGGACGGTGGTTATCATTTTCATCAGCTATTTATTAGAATTACTCATCAAACACATATTTGGCCGATATCCAGTCATCTCTCAAGGAGTCAAAAAATGATTACAATTCGAAATCTAGAAAAAATCTATGATCATACACCTCTTTACCGTCACTTTAATTTAGACATTATGCCTAATAAAATCACTTGTTTTTTTGGACCTTCAGGCATTGGAAAAACAACGCTTTTAAAGATGCTATCAGGTATATTAAAACCTGATTCCGGCATTATTACGGGGGTAGAATCAACAAGAATATCTTATGTTTTTCAAGAGTCAAGACTTATTCCTTGGTATACTGTCTATGAAAACATGGAATATGTTCTGAAAACGCCTTATCCTGATAAAGCCAAGCGTGATCAATTGATCATAGAATATTTGTCCATTGTAGAAATGGCACATGTAATGGACGCTTATCCCAATGAATTGAGTGGAGGTATGAAGCAACGCCTTTCTATTGCACGTGCCTTTGCCTATCCTTCAGAAATATTATTAATGGATGAGCCTTTTAATAGTTTAGATATTAATTTAAGAAATATTTTGTTTGAAGTGTTTATTCGTCTATTTGAGTCCTCTCCAAAAACAGTGCTCTTTATTACTCATCAAATTGATGAAGCCTTACTTTTAGGCCATACCATCCATGTTCTCAATGGTAAGCCTGTTAAAATCAAACACACTTCTAATCTGTCTCAACCACTTAGCCAAAGAGTTTTATCACAACAAATTTTCCATGATGCAAAAAACCAAATATTGTCTCATTTATCTGATGATTAACAGGACTCTCGAATTCAAATGGTGTCTGAAATGCCACCTAAACCCAAGAGTCCTGTTAACTTGTAAATTATTTTTTATGAATTGTATTGATTTAAATACAATTTTTTGTTATAATCTCAAACTAATACTAGATTAAACAAGAGGTGATCCTTATGAAACTCACAGTGGCAGAAGCAGTCATTAAATGTCTACAATTAGAAGAAATCCAAGTGGTTTTTGGCTATCCCGGAGGAGCTGTTCTGGGAATCTATGAAGCACTTCGTCATTCAACCATCAAACATGTACTTGTCAGAAATGAACAAGGTGCTGCTCACATGGCAAGTGGTTATGGACGAAGTACTAATTCTGTGGGTGTCTGTTTGGCAACCTCTGGACCAGGTGCCACAAACTTAATTACAGGTATTGCAACAGCTTACATGGATTCAATCCCTTTAGTAGCCATAACTGGTCAAGTGGTATCCGATAAAATTGGTACCGATATGTTTCAAGAAGCTGATGTGGTAGGCGCTACATCTCCATTTACCAAACATAATTATTTAGTAAAAGATAAAAATGATATTCCTCGTGTCATTAAAGAGGCTTTTTATATTGCTAATACTGGTCGTAAAGGTCCTGTGCTCATTGATATCCCCAAAGATTTGCAAAATCAAGTGATTGAGTTTGAGTATCCTGAAACAGTTGATATTAGAGGTTATAAACCAACATTCACAGGTCATCCTAGACAAATTGAAAAAGCTTACCAAAAAATTAATCAATCTTTGCAGCCAATCATCTGTGTAGGAGGCGGCATTAGTTCGTCTAATTGTAAGGAAGAGTTAATTGCTTTTGTCGAAAAAACAAAAATTCCTGTAGTCTGTACCTTGATGGGAGTAGATAGTTTTCCTAATGATTCTCCTTATTTTGCCGGTTTAGTCGGTGCTCATGGATATCCTTTCGTCAATAATGCCATTAACAAAGCTGATGTGGTCTTTGTAATAGGTGCAAGGTTTGCAGATCGTTCTACTGCAGTACTTTCCACATCTAACAATCAGCATATTATCCATATTGATATTGATCCAGCAGAAATCGGTAAAACCATGCGCACCCATACACCCATTGTTGGTGATGCTAAAAATATATTAGCTAAGTTATGTGAATATGAGTATTCATTGGATATTGAAAAGTGGGTTGAAAATATTCGCTACTCTCGAGCCAGTTATATTGAAGAGAATTTGAATAAAACTTGGGATTTCGAACAATGTAATCCATTAAAAGTGATTCATGCTATTTCTAATCATGCCAGCCCAAAAACAATTTTAACAGCTGATGTCGGTCAAAATCAAATATGGTCTGCCCATTATTTTTCAGCCACTAAAGATCGTAAGTTTTTCACATCTGGTGGATTGGGCACCATGGGTTATAGTCTTCCAGCATCTATTGGTGCACGGTTTAATGCCGATGCTGATACTACAGTCGTGGCCGTGATGGGTGAAGGTGGTTTTCAAATGCTTATGGGAGAACTCGCTCTCGTTCGAGAACATCATCTAAACATTAAAGTCTTTGTTTTAACAAACACAAGACTGGGTATGGTTCGAGAACTACAACTTCATACTTACAACAAAGAAAGTTATCATGGTATAGAGGTAGGTTTTACTCCTGATCTGATGAAATTAGCTGATGCTTATAATATAAAGTCTTACCAAATCAATCATGATAACGAAATTGAAGAAACTATGAAAGCTGTTTTTTCAGATAATGAGCCTTGCTTTATTGAGTGCAAGGTCCATCCTGATTTCCCAACCCTTGCACATTGGAGGTGGCAATAATGAATGCTCAAAGACATGTTTTATCCATTACCGTAGAAAACTATTCTGGAACATTGAGTAAAGTTGCTGGGCTTTTTACTAGACGGGGCTATAATATTGATACGCTAACTGTTGCAGAAACAATGGACCCAAATATTTCTAG
>SKID01000090.1 GCA_007116605.1 Tissierellia bacterium | reverse complement strand
CCTTATTAAAAAACAGCATTAGAATGGAATTTCCTAAAGAAGTGATAAAAAAAGCTCAGGAAGTAACCCAATCTATTGATGCACATGAAATATCAAAAAGAAAAGATTTGAGGCACTTAAATACCATCACTATTGATGGTTCAGATGCAAAAGATCTAGATGATGCCATTCATGTGATGAAAAAAGACAATGGAAATTTTGAAGTGGGTGTTCACATTGCAGATGTGGCTCACTATGTTCAAGAAAAAAGTGAAATAGACAAAGAAGCTTTTTTAAGAGGAACTTCTGTTTATATGCCTGGTTCTGTAATACCCATGTTACCAGAAGCCATATCCAATGGCGTGTGTAGCTTAAACCCACATGAAGACAAAGTAACATTGTCGGTAATAATGGAAGTGAATCATTTAGGTCAGGTAGAAAATATGGATGTGGTAGAGAGTATTATTTGCTCTAAAGCGCGAATGACATACAGTGATGTATCTGATTTATTAGAAAATGAATCATTAGAACTAGTCAAGCAATATGAGTCTTTTATCCCAGACTTTAAGTTACTAGAACAAGTTTGTAAAATACTCATTAAGAAAAGAGAAAAAAGAGGCTGTATCGACTTTGAGTTTGATGAGGCACGCATCATTTTAAATGAAGCGGGAAAAACAACAGCCATAGAAAAATATGAGCGAAGAATCGCAAACCAAATCATTGAAGAGTTAATGATTTTATGCAATGAGACGGTAGCAGAAAACATGTATTGGTTAAAAATTCCTTTTATTTATCGTATTCATGAAGAACCAGATTATGAAAGTATTTTAGAGTTTAATAAATTTATTGCCAATTTTGGTTATTTTATTAAAGGGATTAACCAAGTTCATCCTAAAGATTATCAGTCAATTACAAAGAAGGTCAAAGGTAAAAGAGAAGAAAAAGTCATTAATACCATTATGCTTAGATCAATGAAAAAGGCAATTTATAGTCGGCAACCGGAGGGACATTTTGGACTCGCTTCTGAACATTATTGCCATTTTACTTCTCCTATTCGTCGTTACCCGGATTTGATGATTCACCGAATTATTAAAGACTATATCAATGGGCGCATTAATAAAAAAATCAACAAACTGAACCAGTCTTTAGACGAGATAGCCAGAGTCTGTTCAGTCAATGAAAGAAAAGCAGAGCAATTAGAAAGAGATGTAGATGATTTAAGAATGGCTGAATATATGGCCCAATTTATAGGTGACGAGTATGAAGGCATCATATCAAGCGTAACTAGCTTTGGTGTTTTTGTAAAATTAGACAACACAGTAGAAGGACTAGTACATATCTCTAATATGGATGATGACTATTACTTCTACGATGAATCCAATTATTGTTTAATGGGCGAGATGACTAACAAAACTTATAAAATTGGTGATAGTGTAAATGTTAAACTGTCACATGTAAATATTGGAAAAGCAGAAATAGATTTTTTGCTTAAATAAAGGAGAAAAATGATTAAATTAGGAGAAATACAATCACTTAGATTGAATAAAATTGAAGACAAATATTTGATCTTCATTGATGAAAACGGAACAGAAGTTTTTGTAAAAAAAGAAAAACAACAAAAGATTATTCAAAAAGGCGAAGTGGCAGACATTTTTGTCTACAAAATGAACAATCGTTTTGAAGGGAGCTTACAAAGACCAATTTTATTGCTTGGAGAAGTGGGTTATCTGAAAGTTAATGATATCACAGATATTGGTGCGTTTATGCATTGGGGATTAGACAAAGAGCTATTTCTACCATTTAAAGAGCAAAAGGGACAAATAAAAGTAGGCAGAGAATATATGGTTGGAGTATACTTGGATAAATCAGATAGACTATGTGCTACCATGGATATTTACGAGATGCTCGGGACAGATTCTCCTTACAAAGTTGGAGATAAAGTTAAAGGAACCATTTACAGCATGCAAAGAGGATTAGGTGCTTTAGTAGCTGTTGAAGGTAAATACCATGGACTGATACAAGAAAAAGATTTTTTCGGGAAAAATATAGGGGAGATTATAGAAGCAAGAGTTGTCAAAGTTCGAGATGATGGAAAATTAAACTTAAACTTGTTTGATAGCATTCATAAAAAAATGGATGATGATGCTGAAAAAATATATCGTATGCTCATCAAAGAAGGTGGATTTTTACCATTTAATGACAAGTCTAAGCCTGAAGAGATTAAAACTCGATTCAATATGAGCAAGAATGCTTTTAAAGTAGCCGTAGGGAGACTTTATAAAAGAAAACTCATTAGCATTACAGATAGAGGGATTAAGCTAGTTAAATAATTAAGGTTTTTAGTAGAAGAACAGAATTGACAGACGGAGTATTGTGACCAGTCCCATAATAATTTGACAAAAGACCGTATGTTTGCTATAATGTGATGCTAAACACAATATAGGTGATTAAATATGAAAGACAAACACAGAGTAATTGCCACCAATAAAAAGGCTAGGCATGACTATTTCATCGAAGAGACATATGAAGCCGGTATTGTGCTGGCAGGAACGGAAGTAAAGTCTATTCGACAAGGTAAAGTGAATTTTAAAGATAGCTATGCCCAAATCGAAAATGGCGAAGCTTTCGTTATAGGTATGCATATTAGCCCATATGAACAGGGGAATATCTATAATCGTGATCCTGTCAGAAAAAGAAAGCTTTTATTAAACAAAAGAGAAATACGTAAATTGATTGGTTTAACAACTCAAAAAGGTTACTCTCTGATTCCATTAAACCTGTACTTGAAAAATGGCTTAGTAAAGATGGAGCTAGCGGTTGCTATCGGTAAAAAGAAGTATGATAAGCGTCAAGACATTGCAAAAAAAGACGCAGAGCGCCGAATACAACGAGCCAAGGATTATTAAGGGGGCGAAAATGGTTTCGACGGGGGTATAGAAGTATGATAAGCGAGCCGCTGTCGCCAAACAGCGTTAAAAGTGGCACCTTAAAGTAAACGCAGAAGATAATTTTGCATTTGCTGCCTAGATAAGGCAGTTGCTCTCCGTTAATGGTCCTGCCTGTTATCGGTTGAGTATCATTTAAAGCAGGGAACTATACTAGGGATTTCTCCGACCTAGCGTGGAATAATTGGAGATAGCTTAGTAAGATTTTT
>SKID01000333.1 GCA_007116605.1 Tissierellia bacterium | reverse complement strand
CGTTTCATCGATTATATCAGCAATGGTTTAGATTCTTCAAATCATATTTCAGTCACTAATATTATTGGCGGGCAAAGAAATAGCTCTTCTCATGACTGCGAATTAACACTGATGATAAAAAGTCAATTATTAGGAGAATCCAACGAAAGGGTTAATGACATCATATCAGTGATTAAAGAATACGGTGGATTTTATGAGATAGTTAAGGAGGCATCATGTTAGCAGAAAGATATCGGATACCTATTGAAAAGGCGACTCAATTACAAGACATTCTTAGACAAAAAAGTATTGATGGCTGGTTAATTTTTTCAAGAGAACACTCAGACCCAACGCTACCATTTCTGATAGGAGATGATGCTGTCCACACAGCAGCCGCTCTATTTTTGCCTAATGGGAAACATTTGATTCTGACTTCAAAAAGTGATCAGGCTAAGTATGAAGAATCTGGGATTTTTCATGAAGTTGTAGTGTATGATCAGGACATTGCTCCTGTATTGAAGCAAGTCATCGACACACTACAGATTAAAAAACTGGCACTCAATATATCAGAAACTGAAACTTTATGTGATGGCTTGACCCAAGGACTCTATTTACAACTAGAAAAAATTCTCGGTAAAGAGTTTATAAAAAACCATACAGTATCTAGTGAGGAAATCATTGTTACTTTAAGGAGTAAAAAATCAGATACTGAATTAATGCATATACGTCAAGCTATTGATATCACACAAAAAATATATCAAGAAGTTTTCCAACAAATAAATGTGGGTATGACTGAGATTGAGATAGCAGATAAATTCGTTGAAGGCATGAAAAAATATCAGGTGACTAATGGTGTAGGCAAAGCCTATGAACATCCCATTGTTTGTTTAGTAAGAGCAGGGTTAGCCCATAGAAATCCGGGTCCAACTCGCTCAATTCCAGGGGATATACTCATTATGGATTTTAGCGTGAGATATAAAAATTACGTCTCAGACATTGCACGTACAGCCTATTTTCTTAAAGAAAATGAAACAAAGCCACCAGAAGAGATACAAAAAGCCTTTGAAGCAGCATATGATGGGATTACTAATTCAATCAACATGTTAAAAGTCGGCAACAAAGGTTTTGAAGTAGATGCAGTGGGAAGAAAGACCATTGAAGAAGCTGGTTACCCAACGGTAAGACATTCTGTAGGACACCAGATAGGAATTGCGTGTCATGAAGTTGGGACTAGAATATCGCCAAAGTCAAGACCTTATGCGGATGGAGACATTGAGTTAAGTCACGTATACGCCATTGAACCAACTGTTATACAAGACGAAGGACTTCCATGTATGTTGGTAGAGGAAAATGTTTTAGTCACAGAGGGACAACCTGAAATTCTTAGTGTAAGACAAGAAGAACTTGTGCTAATACCGTTTACGAATTGAGGCTAGTATGATGATGGATACATTTTGGAATCAAGAAGTTGAGAAAGAAACCATACAATTAATGCAAGATTTAATTCGAATACGTACCATTAATAGTGAAAAGAATGAAATACTAGCTGTTCAGTATATTGCCCATCTATTTAAAAAAGCAGGGATCCCTTATGAAGTGATTGAGTCTGCCCCAGGCAGAGGAAATATTATTGCAACAATAAAAGGGGGTACAGAGAAACCCATTATCATGCTTTCACACTTGGATGTTGTGGATGTGGATTATAAAGCATGGAAACATGACCCCTTTGCAGCAGTGATAGACAATGATGAAATTTTTGGGAGAGGGACTCTAGATACGAAGCAAATGACAGTGATGGGTTTAGTAACCATGTTGCTTGTAAAGCGCAATCAATTAAATTTAAATAGGGATTTGATATTTATTGCAACAGCAGATGAGGAAAATGGTAGCCAATATGGTATGGGTTTTTTATCTGAAAAATATGCACATTTATGGGAAAATGCCTATGTTTTAAATGAAGGTGGAGGATTTGTGTTACCAAATCTGAATGAGAAGTTTAGAATTTGTGCATCTGGTGAGAAGGGTGTTTGTGATATCACTTTCAAACTTAAAAAAGATCAGCACTTAGTCATGAAATTAAATCGAATTTTAGAAATTGTCACAACTTATCAATCAGATATTGTGACATGCCGTGTAGTTAATGAATTTTATAGGCTTGCGGGACAATATATTAATCATGATAAAACAATTCAAAACTTGTGGCAATATATGTCCCATAATACTTTAACCATTAAAGGTTTTAATATAGACCTTAAAGATGGGGATACAAAAGATGAAGAACAAATAGTTGTAACCTTTAGGTTTTTGCCAATTTACTCAAAAGAACAGGTACTGACTTTTATAGACGAAAGGTTTAAATCTTGTGGAGCAGATTATGAAGTGACAAAATTTATTTCAGGATATGAGAGTAATATAGATGATGGGTTTGTAAAAATATTACAAGAAGTAGCAAACCAATATGACACACAGGCTAGAATACTGCCCATGATTGCTTTAGGAAATACTGATGGAAGATTTATTGGTAAAGACGTATATGGTTACTCACCTTTATTAGAGCAAGACTCTTTTGATATCGTGTTACAAAAGGTTCATGGTCATAATGAGAGTATCACCGTAGAATCACTCCTTTATGGGACAAGAGTTACTTTAGAGTCAGTATTAACATTAGCATGTGGTGGATGGATTGGGGGTCAATCGTGAAAGAATTATACAAGCAAAAAATTAATCAGAGCATTAAATACTTGCAAGAGAATGATATTGATGTATGGATGATTTTTTCTAGTGAAGGTAGCGATCCGTCAGTTGATTTATTAACAGGACTAAAAACGGTAGGAAATACTTTTTTTATCATCACCAAAGAAGGTAAAACTTATGCAGTTGCAAGTGTGATTGATGCTCAAGAAAGTGAAGATAGTGGACTTTTTGATAAAGTGTATCGATATAGTAACAATTTGCCAGAAGTTTTAAATCATCTAATTGAAGAACTAAATCCAAAAACGATTGCATTGAATTACTCTGAAAACGACTATTTGTGTGATGGTTTAACTAGAGGAAAATACTTATGGCTTTGTAATCACATTAATGTCAAGTATACTCAAAATTTTATTAGTTCTGAAAAAGTGTTAAAAAAGCTTAGAAGTATTAAAACAAAAGAAGAAATTAAAAGAATT
>SKID01000291.1 GCA_007116605.1 Tissierellia bacterium | reverse complement strand
CCGGATGACTTACAGACACAGTGGTGGGTGATGGGGTTTGGCGGGGAAATTGTTGTGGTTGACCCGCCATGTTTAAGAATGAGAATAGTTGGTCTTGTTAAATATATGGATCAGCAATATTCCCTATGCAATTAAAACTACTGTTCAAAAGTATGCAAGAAACTCTTCCATAATGAATTTTAAAATATTTAACGAGAGGTTTTTATGTTGGTGCCCATACCTGCCATCTACGCATTTGGATACATAACTAACTATGGTTTGAAAAAAATAGGAGAGCATTTGTATGATAATTATGTTAAGGATACAGTCAGTGAGCCAGCAATAGGAAGTGTAGTATACTGCGATCTTGCATTTGGTTCATCTGAGCACTCTGGTATTTATATAGGTAATGGTAAAATTGTTCAGCTTGATAAGTATGGTTATATAAAAGAGGTGAGTGTTTCAGAGTTCACTGAAGGAACGACGTCTCTAAGTATATATACGGGTTGCAAGAATGGAATTCCAGTTGGTGATGTTAAATTCGCAGAAAGGGCAATTTTATATAAAATCGGAATTCATAAACGAGACTACAATGTTATTTTAGATAACTGTCATCAGTTTTCAGCTGCTTGTATATCTGGAGATCCGGATAATGCAAATAATTTCTTATGGATGTTAAAATACGAATTTGAACAGGAAACAGGCGTTGATAGCTGGCTTGTATGGAATAACCCCGGATCATTTACACATACAGATATGAGGGATAAGTCTAATTTTCATTCAATTGAGGATGTTGAGAAACTATCATGGTTTTTGATTTCTCTTTATATGGAGATGGGAAAAGAATCAAATGAGTTATCGAAAAAACATTGGAGTCATATACAATCAATGCCAGTTAGTGGTTTTTTTCTTGAAAGTCGATATAAAAAATGGGAGAAAAAAAACGTAGAATATGAAGATAAAATATCAAGAATAGACTCTGCTAATTTTTATCTAGATCGTGAGATTGCAAGGCTAGAAGAGATTAAGGATTCAATTGAAAAGGAAGTCGTTATATTCAAGGGTAAAAGAGGTAGCTTGAGTGAAGAGGATCGAGTTGTAAAAGAGATTCTGAATGGAAACAAAAGATATGTTGATAAATTAATGATGTATGTGGAATCTGATTATCCAAAATCTCAGTATACTTTAGCATCTATGGTAATTTCTGGTGAATTGGATCGTTCATTGGTAGAGGATCCGATCTCATTGTTTGAAGCCTCTGCAAAGAAAGCCTATGCACCTTCTATTGCAGCATTATCGTCTTTTCTTATAGAAAAAGAAGGTTTGGAATTTACTGTGTTGGGATACTTTATGGTTATCTTGGCTAAGGTAAATGCTACTGGTGATTATAATATATATTTGGATAATTTGGAAAAGCACATTAAAAATATGCTAAAAGAAAAAAATAAAAAGATAATGAAGAAGGTTAGGAGTATATTTATTGAGCTTGACAGTAAAGGTTTTTTTTCTATTGAGGAAGGTCGTTTGATTAAGAGGTTAGAGATTAATAGGGAAGGGGTTTTATCTTCTCTGAAGGATTATAATCTTATTGTTTAGTTGTGTTTATGGTTAAATATTACTTAGTTTTTAATTTTTAGCAGTAATCCTCTTTTATGTTGGTTGTTGCTAGAGTTCAGGAAATAACAAATAAGAATTGATAAATAATGTAGATCCCCCATTTTTAACGGCAGGTCTATAATTTCAACAAGACTGAAAGGACTTTTTAATGAGTACCCAAAAGAGATATGTAACTATGTTGATCGTAGTTGCTGTATTCAGCTTAGTTGCTGTGTTCGTCAATTCTTCATATAGAGTGAAGCCCTCCGCTCCTATGACAATGGAAACGGTTGCAAAGCTAGAACAGCTCAAAGATAAATATAATGCTGATTTCCTAAGAGACTATGAACGAGCAAATGGATCATTTGGTGCAAGAGCAGAGGTAATAGGCTACTACTGGAATAAGATATACGATGAGCTCGGCTATAGTTTCGATGAGACTGTTTACGTCTTTTTAACTGATGAAAGTGTTAGTCAATTTCAAAAAGCTCAATTTGCTCAAGGTGCCTTCATTGCGAATCTCATGGCGGAGCTTTATAGCGACCACACTGAGGTTACAGAAGCGTTTCTTAGAACTAATGCTATCTCCCAGCGAACATTAAACTTGGTCATGGAGGGTGTTCGCCCAAACCTCAGCGCTCGTGAGATTGTCCTACCGATTATTAAAGATTGGGTCCATCCAAAATACCCCAATTTCATAAAAGAAGGAAAAATCAATATGAGACTTAGTCCTCATTTTGCCGAGGGTGACTGGGAAGATGCTATTATCTATCGCAGTTATAACCCTCATGTTTTTTACTTGTTAGGTACCTCAGAAGATATTGATGAGAATATGATTCACGTAATTAGACGCAGTCAGGACATTGATCGAATTGCCACTATCGAGGGTTATTATCGTGAATACTTAGTGCCTGAATGGAATTATAAAGTGGCAGTATTGGATCGCTCTAGACCTGTTAAGCTAACTTTTTTAAAAGATGTTACAGCTTATGAATAGAAACTAATTTGTGTACTTTTTAGGCCGATTTACTATCTGCTTTTCTTGTATGGTTGATTATTATGGCGCTTTGATTAATTACTTTAACAGTAACAGTATATGTCATATACAATTGAATGGTATTTAATTTAATTGACTACCGTACATGCCGCAAGAATTATTATTTCTGATTAAGCATACCTCTCGTTTTTTTTGTTATGCCAAATCTTCAAGAATAAAAATGACATGATCACCTATTACATACAGGGCAAATGATTGATTAATGTACAAGACATGTATCAGCTCTGGATCATATGGCTTCAGCACTGGCAGACCCAACTTAGGAAGTCGTTTTAGATTGTCGCAAGCCTCTTGAATGTCTATGGCAATCCCTCGGGCGACATAAGGATTTTTATCTTCAATAAAATCAACCATCAGTTGCAATAGGTTTTGTTAAAAGTATGATAATATCATACTTTACAGCTTGAGAGGTTCTGAACATGGGCATGCATAGAAAAACTATCACCCTGACTGAGCAGCAGGATGACTGGGTAAAAGCTCAGATTGAAAGCGGTCACTTTGGAAATGATAGCGAGTAT
>SKID01000292.1 GCA_007116605.1 Tissierellia bacterium | reverse complement strand
GTACAGACTCTGTCTACATGGAATCGAAGCAAATCAACTAAATAATCTCCTGATAAATCATTAGAGTAACAAAACCATTAGAAACTTTTATAACCTATCTTTAACACATCTTTAACACAGACATAACAATTAATTCCTTGTGAGGGTGTACAATATACATAAGAACAAAGCAAACTTAACAACCCCCTCCATAATATAGAAAAAGCCGCCTGGTTGTGAAATAAGGCGGCTTTTTTTGCGTGATTTAGTAAATTTCAATAGCTTAAATCTTTTCTAAGGCCAAAACTGCATCCATAGGCTCTAGCCTTTCTGTATAATCGCTATTGATATAAGATAAAATGATCTCACCACTAGGGGCAACCACATAGGTGGCCGGCAGGGGTAACTCGTTAAGGCTGTTGCCCTGGGAAGCTTCTAAATCAATACCCACTTTTTTGTAAAGTGCTAATAGGGGTGCTTCTAATTTGAAAACAATCCCAAAGAGTTTGGCTATATGATTGTTTTTGTCTGTTAAAACAAGAAATTCTAAAGCTTTCTGTTGTTTTAAGTCTAAAGAAAGATCTGGCTTTTCAGGAGAGATGGCAATCAGTTGCCCACCTCTTTTCTTTATTTCAGGCAGTAGCTCTTGGTATGCAGCAAGCTCTAAATTGCAATAAGGGCACCATGCACCTCTATAAAAACTGATAATCACAGGTCCGTCACAGAGGAGCTTTCGCATGGAGACAATTTTTCCAGTTGAGTCAGGTAATTCAAAAGGGGGAATATGATCACCCTTTTTTAAGGCACGATCTTCTAAATGACGTTTAATGAGATTAGCTGTGGCGGTTTGCATAATGGTTTTTTCATCTTCAGTCTTTTTGCTATAGGAGGTTTGTTTATACGCTTTTAAAGATTCTGATAATTTCATAATGGGCAACTCCTTTCATTATTATATTTAGTCAATTTTTTTAAGATAAGAGGATTGGTTGGATGATTGATTGATCCAATGACTAAAAGTTAAAAACTTACTTCTTAACTATAGGATATCAGTACTTTAGAGTCCTTGTATAATAGTCTCAAACAATGAGTTGGCTTTTCAAATACCATCTCAATCCAAGAGTCCTATTAATATATAGTATAACATATTTTTCAAGACTTTCCTTAAGTGTACGAATAAAATTACAGCCTAAATGTTAAATAATTAACAAATAGTCATAACCTTATGAACTTTATGTAATTTGACGATGTCTGAGATATGTGTTAAAATAATATCAAACAAGTGCAAGGAAATGGTTACATTATTGATCTTGCGCTTTTTAATTTAAAGGAGGATATGATGAAATTAAGAAGAATTAGTTTAGCGTTAGTTTTGGTTTTGGCTTTGATGATGACGCTAGTGGTTGGTTGTAATCAACAACCTGCGCCACCTAGTGATCCAGACCCAGTTGATGAACCAGATACAGATATAGAAGACGATGTGGATGAGCCTGACGATGCCATGAATACAGACATTATTGTTATTGGTGGCGGTGGTGCTGGATTGGCAGCTGCAGTAGAAGCCAAAGATGCAGGTAAAGATGTGATCTTAATAGAAAAAATGCCTTATGTTGGCGGTAATACTTTAAGAGCCACAGGTGGATTAAATGCAGCGGGCACTTCTTCACAAGAAGCCTTAGGCATTGAAGACTCTGCTGAAACCCATTATGAAGACACCATGAAAGGCGGGTATGAAATCAATGTGCCTGAGTTGGTAGAAGTTTTGACACAAAATGCAGCACCATCTGTTGAGTGGTTAATTGGACTAGGTGCTGATTTATCAGATGTAGGTCGATTAGGTGGTTCAAGTGTGAATAGAACCCACAGACCAACGGGTGGCGCAGCAGTAGGTGCTCACTTAGTACAAGTGTTAAATGAAGCAGCGCAAGACCGTGGTGTAGAAATCCTATTAAACACAACAGCAGTTGAATTGATTTTCGAAGATGGTCGTGTGGTAGGTGTGATGGTAGAAGATGGAAATGGATCCTACCCAATTTATGCAGAAGCAGTGATTGTAGCGACAGGTGGATTTGGTGCCAATGCAGATATGGTTGCTAGATTAGATTCTAACCTGGAAGGTTTTGGAACAACAAATGCTCCAAGTGCTACAGGTGAAGGTATTGAAATGATTCAATCCGTAGGTGGAAAAGTAGTGGATATGCTTGAAATCCAAACCCACCCAACAGTTGTGCCAGAAGAAGGTGAAATGATTACTGAAGCGGTTCGTGGTAATGGTGCCATATTAATTAACCGTAATGGTGAGAGATTTGTGGATGAAATGTCTACCCGTGACGTGGTTTCAGAAGCCATGCTAGCCCAAGAAGGTGGAACAGGATTCTTATTATTTGATCAAGATATTCGTGAAAGCTTAAGTGCTATTGAAACCTATATTAGAAGAGGATTTGTTGTTGAAGCAGACTCTCTAGAAGAAATGGCTGAAACCATGAATATGGATCCAGAAGTATTAGCGGCAACAGTAGCTCGATACAATGAGTTTGTAGAAGCTGGAACGGATGAAGACTTTGGTCGTGGTGATATGCCTAGAGCTTTAGAAACAGCGAGTTTCTATTTAATCGAAGTAGGTCCTGCAGTTCATCATACCATGGGTGGTGTTTTAATTAACACTTCTGCACAAGTATTAGATGAAAATGGCGAACCAATCCCTGGATTATTTGCCGCTGGCGAAGTCACTGGTGGTGTCCATGGTGGAAACCGACTTGGTGGAAACGCCCTTGCTGATTTGATTGTATTTGGACGCATTGCGGGACAATCAGCAGCACAATAATTATTGTTAATCTCATAAAACACTAACATACATCCAATGAAGAAAACAGCGAGGAGCCATAACCCTCGCTGTTTTTCTTTTTTGTATATTGGGGTAGCACTATTATCCAATGCTAATAGAGGATAAAACAAGTGTCTCCGATGACTCACAGTGTAAAATTCCACTTCTCTAAGTGGAAGGATAGCCCTGTAGGGTCTCTGGATAAAGTAGTACATCGCGCTACCCATTTTGTTTTTATAGATCAATATATTTCCCTCGTAGCTTCACATTTGACGCCTTGTCATCTATTAAGCTCAAAGGAAACAAGGCATCAAAAGAGGCGCTTCTCGGGAAAATAGTTGATCTTTTTT